>JBGSME010000288.1:0-20034 GCA_041740335.1 Bryobacteraceae bacterium
GCGCTGGTGCGCTGTTCGCGATCAGGCGGGCGTTGGAGGATCGATCCGTTGTCGGTGGGAACTTCGATATCCGGTTTGATGGCGGGTGGGAAGCGCGCGTGTTTTCGGCGATCAATCGGAGGCGTTGCCGGATGGGCGTGATTTACGGAGATTCGGGGATCTTTTGCCGGCGGGAAGTCTTTGCCGCGTTAGGCGGGTATAGGGATTGGCCGGTGTTGGAAGACTACGAATTCGCGCGGCGGCTGCGGAGGGCGGGACGGATTGCGTTGTTGCCGGAGCCGATTTGTGTGTCCGGGCGGCGTTGGCGGAAAGGCGGGTTTTGGCCGACGTTGTGGGCTTGGTTTTGGGTGCAGACGCTGTACTACCTCGGGGTATCGCCGCGAAGACTCGCGGCGATGTACCGGGATGTTCGTTAGCGTCTAGAACTGGACGCGCACAGCGAGTTGGACAGTCCGGGCGTTGTTCCGGAAGGCGGTCTCCGGATTACCGAAGTCGGGGTGCCCGGGGAAGAAGTAGTTGATCGAGCCCATCTGCGGGACGGGCTGGACGGAGTTCGTGGCGCCGGGCGTGAACTGCGAGTGGTTGAACGCGTTGTTGAAGTCGGCGCGGAACTGCAGCTTGCGGCCTTCTGTGAGGTCGAAGTTCTTCATGAGCGACAAGTCGACATTATTGATGCCGCGGAGCGGGAGTGTCTGGCGTCCGGCGTTGGGCAGCGTGCCGGGGTTGGCGGCGACGTAGCGCGCCGTAGGGTCGGCGGCGAGATATCCCACCACCTGACCGGTCGAGTTCGCCAATGGCAGTGAAGCGGATCCGCGGAGGGCGTCGCCTGCCGGGTTGACGATGGCGCGATCACCGAATATGTCGCCATTGAGGTTTGCGTCGCGCAGGCTCTGCACGGTGGCGTACATGGGTGACTCGGCGATGTAGGTTCCCGAGAAGGTGAAGTTCCCGGCGACGTTCCTGAGCAGCCAGCTCTCTGAGCCGCGCAGCCACGGGGCGTCATAAACGCTCGAGATCGAAAGACGATGGCGACGGTCAAGCGCCGAGGACGCACGTTCCGGGCGAAGGTTGTAGGAATCCTGGGCCCGGCGCGGGACGATCAACGTGCTGAACACCGGTACGGTGGAATCGTCGATGTTGCGGCTCCACGTGTAACCGGAGGAGAACTGCAGATCACGCGACATGCGCTTGGTCACCTGAGTGGCAAGCCCGTGATAGATGGAGTTGCCGATCGGCTTGAACGCCGTGATGGGCGCCCGGAACCCGGCGTCGAAGTACTGTTGCACCAGCGGGCTTCTCTCGGCCTGGAGGGCGTTTAGAGTAAGCGGCAGGCCGTCCAGTTCTCCTTGGGTGGGGCGTGAAAAATATGTCGGAAGGCTGTGGTTGGCGGTCACCACGCTAGCGCTGTTCAGACGTGTCTGAAAGGGCAGATGGACGCCCCGCGTGCCGAGGTATCGGATCTCGACGGTGTAGTCCTTGCGCAGCGTCTTCTGGATCCCCAGGGTCCAGTGAATCGAGTACGGCCGCACCTGATCGGGAACGTACGATACCGTCGAGGCACGCGCATCGGCGACGGAAAGGCCGCTGCCCACCGCTGCTGGCTGAATACCGCCCGTTGCCAGGAAATTCGATCCCGGGCCGGCCGTCTGGTCCACCGTCGTGAAGAACTGCGGCGGCAGCGTGAGCAGGCCGAGGTTCTGATACCACTGATCGTACGACATGCCGGCGCCGGCACGGATCGCCAGAGTGCCGCTCTTGCCCGGCGCCCATACCAGACCGATCCGCGGGGCGAAGTTCGCGCGCTGAGCCGTAGGCTCGCGGAAGTCAATCAGGCCCGGCACCGAGGAGGCGGCGTTCAGCGACTGTGACTTGCTGCCGGCCGGAACGTCCACGTACTCATAGCGCAGGCCGAGATTCAGCGTCACGTTGGACCGGAGCTTCATGTCATCGCTCACATAGGCGTAATTTGACCAGAGATTTCCCCAGAAAGTGGCATTACCGAAGCTGCGTTGCGCCATGCGATCGGGAGTAAGATCCCGGAGGTAGCGATCGAGCGTGGAGTAGTTGTATTCGCCGCGGACGCGCGATACGAAAAATTGCGGCGCGATCACGCGGCGGACGTCGAAGCCCGCCTTGAAAGTATGGCGGCCACGGAACCACGTGATGTTGTCAACCAACGAATAGGTGTTGATGGCGGCCGACTGCGGCGCACCCGCGTTGGGCCCCAGGGAAAGGTTCAGGTCGGTCTGGATGCCGATCGTTGGGAACGCATCCAATCCCGGGAACGCGAAATCGCCGGCCGACGTGTTGTTGAAGTGCCGGGTATAGCCGACCCGGAATTCGTTCAGCGCCGATGCCGACACCGTCCGGAACCAGGTCAGGCTCGTGTTGTAGCCGTTGGTCGGTTGCTTGCCAAAGAACGCCGGCAGCCCCGCGAAATTGTCCACCGCGCGCACGTTGTTGCCGATGAACCTCCCCCGGAATTTGTCTGCCGCCGTGGCTTCCCAGTCGATGCTCCCGATGTAGTCCCAGCGGTTAATATAGGCCGGCGCAACGATCGGCAGAATACCTAGCGGAATTTCCTGGCCGCCGACGCGGGTCGTCTTGCTCGCCTGCGCTGACGCCGGGGCATACTGTTTGAGCACGCCGAGATTGGTCGTGTTGATCCCGCTCAGCCGCTCCAGCGCCGAGTAGCCCTCCGCGGTCGGCGTGAACACCGCCGACGACGACGTTCCGGAAAGTCCGTACGGGGAATATTCAAAGTTGCCGAAATAGAACAGCTTGTTCTTCACGATCGCACCACCCAGCGTGCCGCCCGCGCGGTTCTGATCAAGCCTCTGACGGTCGCTGATTCCCTGGTTCTTGAAGGACGCGTCCAGTGCGTTGAGGTAGCGGTTCGTGATGTAGTCGTAGGCGGATCCGTGTATCGCATTCGACCCGCTCTTGACGTTGATGTTGAAGATACCGCCCGTCGAATGGCCGAATTCCGGAGCTGCCGCATTCTGCACGATGGTCACCGACGACGTCGCTTCGTTCGAGACGTAACTGATCGGGCCCGTCGTGTCGCGCCGGTTGTTGTCGATCCCGTCTATCACGAAGTTGTTGTTGGTCGGGCGCTGCCCGCCCACGCTAGGGCCTACGCCCTGCCCGATTCCGCCGCTCGATGCGACGCCCGCGCTCGTAAGAGAAAGGTTAAGCACTCCGTAGTGATTGTCGCTGCCGAGCACATTCGCGCCCAGCGCCAAGTCCTGGGCGAAGCGGCGCTCATACGTCGAAGAAATCTGCGCCGTCGAAGCATCAACCGCCGCGGCCGCTTCCGTCACCTCGATCGCCTGCTCCAACCCGGCCACCGGCAGGGTCACCGGTACGCTCACCGTGCGGCTCAGTTCCACTCGCACGCTACGGATCGTTAATGGAAGGAAGCGGTCTGCGGACGCTCGAATCTCATAGACGCCGGCCGGCAGGTTGTTGAACCGGTAGCTGCCATCCGAGCCCGATCGTGTGGTGCTGGCCGCGTTCGTCGCTACCTGGGTCACCTCAATCGTGGCGTTTGGAATCACGGCACCAGAGGCGTCAAGAACGACACCTGTCAGGTTGCCATCCGAGGCTTGTCCCAAGACGATCGCCAGTGAAAGGGCGGCGAGCAGTAAAAGTTTCCAAGTGAGTCGCAAAACCAGCCTCCAAGGTGTCTGGCCCAACGTGAGCCGTTTCGAGGGATAGCAAACCCTCTGCTTTCACTATCGGTGGAGGTTGGCCTGAGAAGTAGAAGATTGGGGCGAATGTCGCCGGAATTGGGGTGTTCTACTTACTCTATTGCCATCGTTACGCCCGGCTGGCCGAAGTTGTCTCCGATCCGAACCGCTACCGAGACTGCCGAACCCGATCTCAATTCCGCCGGAACATAGACGTTGAACTGTAGGATTCCAGCAGCCATACCCGGTGCCTGGCCCGCATATTGGATGTCGGCCTGCAGCCCGCCAATGAAAACTCGAACAGGGGCCCGAAGCCGCAGCCCCGTGGCGTCCAAAATTGCGCCACTAAGGACTTCGCGGTCATATAGCCCTCCCCCGGTGAGGTAAAAGGACACAACCGAGCCCTTCGCGGCCGGCGAGGTTCCCGAGTTGAGCGAGCCGTTCTCATTCACCGCCGCAGCCTGACCCCGTCCGGATCCGTCCGCGGTCAGCATAATCGGCGCCGTTTCCGCAAACGGCACCGGGAACGGCGCCGAAGAAACGCCCTGATACTGCACCTGGACGTCCATCTGGGTGCGCCCGCTGAGTTCGAAAGGAACCAGCGCCAGAATCTGAGTGGGGCTCGCCGACAGCAGCGGGGCCCGGATTCCACCCATAAGCACGCTCACACCGCCGAGGCTGGTTTCATACTGCCGGGACGCCGGCGCGACGATCATTTCACGCGGACCGAAGTCGCGTCCGAAAATAAACATGATGGAACCGGGCGCAAAGTCCCGCAGCAGGCCCGCCCCGTTCGATACTTCGCGGATGCTGGACGCGGCGCCGCCGATCGAAAGCGTCACCGGGATTTGGACAGTCTGCGCCGCCCCCGGCGCCGAGACGGTGATTACGCCGCTGTAGATTCCGGCGGGAAGTCCGGCGGTGACGGCGGAGACGGAAACGGTCAGCGGGGTGGTTCCACTGGAGGGGGAGACGCTGAGCCACGGCTGCGACGATGCCAGCGCAACCTGGGCGGGAGTGGCTGAGGTTACCAAAATGGTTTTTGGCGTGACGCCGGATCCGCCCGTGGTGGCTTCAAAACGAAGCAGGTCCGGGGGATCCACGCGCAGCGAGACCGATCCGGTGACCGTAAGGCTGACGGCCACCAGTTGCCCGCCCGCGGTAGCGCCGGGAGTCTGAATAATCACACTGGCGCGATACGTCCCCGGAGCGAGACCGGAGGGATCCACCCCCACGTTGATCGTCGCCGGCGTAGTGCCCGTCGTTGGAGTAACGTTCAGCCAATTGCCCCCGGCGACGCGGACCTGGAAATTCGTCGACGGCAGCGAATTTACGGTGAAGCTCTTGTTCACCGGCGGAGCCGAGCCGGCGGCGGCCTGGAAGGCAAGTGAGAGCGGAGCAGCCGTAAGCGCCGGCGCGCCCGTAATGTTGAGCGTAACTCCTATCGTCGCGGGTGCAATGGCGCTGAACGACGTCAGCGTGATCGTTCCCGAGTAGGTGCCGATCGCCAGCGCGGTGGGATCAACCGAGACTTGGATCGTCGCCGGCGTAACTCCGGAAGATGTGTCGATCTTCAGCCAGTTCCCCGCCGACGATGCTTCCGCGCTGAAAAAGATCATGGACGCATAGGAGATCGAGAGCGTCTGCGGAGCAGGCTCCGGATTGCCGGACTTGTAGTCGAAGACAAGGGGACCCGAAGTGCTCCACAAGTTCGTGGAATCGGCATCCACCTGGAGAGATACGGAGACGAGTTGAAAGCTGGCCGGGGAAGTATTGTAGGAAACCGTTACCAATCCCGTGTAGGTTCCAGAAGGCAGGTTTGTCGGATCCACAGACACTTGGGCCACCGGAGTGAAGCCTGAAAAATCAGTGGTAACGAAGAGCCACGTCTGGTTGCTCGAAATAGAGAAGTTGGCGCCGGTATTGGCAATCGTGAAGGTTTGGGTCTCCGGAAGAGGCGCTCCAGTGGAATAGAAAAATGATAGTTGGCCGGGATTGACGCTGGTGGGGGGGACGTTATTTACGGTCAGCGTCACTGAGATGGTACGCGGCGTATTCGCGGCTCCCGCTCCGTTCACGAAAAGCGTGGCGCTGTAGGTGCCTTCGGCCAGACCAGACGCGATCACCTGAAGCGTAAGGATGCTGGTGGTTGAAGCCGAGGACAGCCCATGGCTCAGCCAACTGGCGCCGCCGGTGATGCTGATCGGGACGATACCGCCCGCGGCAGTGATCGACACCGTCTGGGCTGGCGGCGTCTGGCCGGACGATTGGCTGAAGCTGACTTGGCTCGGCGCGACGCTCAATATTGGCTGGGCGAAGACGGCCGGGGAAATCGCAAGAACGGCGGCGGCCACGAAGGCGGATTTCAAGCTTGGCAGCATAAAGACACTTCCTCTGTTCAATCGTTAGAACGCCAAAGACCGGCAAAAGGTTGCGCCACAGCGCTTTTTAGTTGGGAAGACGGAGCGATTGATGGGCGGCGAGCTGCCAGCGGCCTTGCTGATACACCCAAACGTGGAGGAACTTGAGATGCGCAGGGGCGCGATTGCCGCGAGAGGTAACCTCAAACCTTCCGGTGGCGGAAACTACCGCGGTGTTACCGTAGATCCGAACGTCCATCGGTTCTTCGTGCTCGATTTTGTTGTAGACGCGGACGCCGTTGGACAAGTTCTCCACATAGATCTTCTTTGTATCAATGTCGCCGGTGGAGTGGATGTAGTTCAGATCCTGCGCCAGAACCTTGTCTAGCGCTGCTTTGTCGTTAGAAGTTGTGGCGGCCGCCCAGGCCTTCTCGGCGGCTTTCACGCCGGCGGCGTTCTTCTGGGCGAACATCAGGGACGCGGCAAGGATGGTTAGAACGAGGACTCGCATTGGTTGTTTCTCCTAAGTGTTTAGGATACCCCGCTGGCATCCCCCCTCATAACCACTTACCCGCGCGCTCCGTCAGGCCCTCGAATAGGAACGCCGCGGCCGCCCATCCTCGCCCCGAGGGCTTGCCCTCTTCGCCCGCAACGCAAGCCCGCTGTTTGTGGGCGGCCGCAGGCGCGTGAGACACTGGCGCAGTGAGAGTACTTGCCATCCCAGCCACGCCGGTCATCGTCCTCATCGCCTTGGCCGGATGTTCCACCGAAAAGAAAATCGAAATGCCCGCACCCCGCCGCGACGTTCATTCCTACTCCAACCCGCATCAGGTCCGGACCACTCATGTCGAGTTGGATCTCGAGGTTCGCTTCGAAACGAAGACGCTGGCGGGCACCGTCACCCTGCCCCTGCGCCGGCTCGATGCATCCGCTCCGCTGATTCTCGATACGCGTGATCTCACGATTCGCACCGTCGAGGCCGCGGCGGGCGAGAAGGGCGACTTTCAGCCGGCGAAATACGAATTGGGGAGAGCGGATAAGATCCTCGGCGCGCCCCTCTCGGTGACGCTTCCCCAGGCCGCCGATCGGGTCCGCGTAACCTACGAAACATCGCCCGAAGCTTCGGCGCTCCAATGGCTGGACGCGGCCCAGACAGTGGGCGGCAAAGATCCGTTTCTGTTCACGCAGTCGCAGGCGATCCACGCCCGCAGTTGGATTCCGCTGCAGGATTCCCCCGGCGTCAGGACGACATACCGCGCCCGCATCCGGACGCCAAAACATTTGATCGCGCTAATGAGCGCCCGTCGCGATTTTCGGCTTGCGGATCGGAAGGAGCCCCCAAACGGCGATTACACGTTCCGCATGCCGCACGCCATTCCGTCGTATCTGATCGCTCTCGCCGTCGGCGATTTGGAATTCCGCGAGATGGGCTACCGCACCGGCGTGTGGGCCGAACCGAAAGTCGTGCCGGCCGCGGCGCGCGAGTTTGAAGACACTGAGCGGATGATGCAGGCGGCGGAGAAGTTATATGGTCCCTACGCGTGGCTGCGATATGACCTGCTCGTGCTGCCGCCGAGCTTTCCCTTCGGCGGGATGGAGAATCCGCTTTTGACGTTCGCCACGCCCACCGTCATCGCGGGCGACAAAAGCTTGGTCAATCTGATTGCGCATGAGTTGGCCCACTCCTGGTCAGGCAACCTGGTGACCAACGCCACGTGGCGGGATTTCTGGCTGAACGAAGGATTCACTGTGTATGTGGAGCGGCGGATCCAGGAGATCGTTTACGGGGAAGAGCGCGCCAAAATGGAAGCGGTGCTGGGCCGGCAGGACCTTGAGCAGGACCTCGCGAAACTACCCCCAACTGACCAGATATTGTTCATCGATTTGAATGGTCGCGATCCGGACGATGGAATGACAGAGGTTCCCTATGAGAAAGGTGCGCTGTTTCTAACCGCGCTCGAGCAGGCGTTTGGACGCGAGCGATTCGATGCGTTCCTGATGGGATATTTCGCCCACTTTCAGTTCCAGAGCATCACTACCGAGACGTTCCGGGCCTATCTGCGGGAGCAGTTGCTCGACAAAGACCCGTCGGCGGCGGCGAAGGTTCCGGTGGAGGAGTGGTTGACTCAGCCTGGGTTGCCGGAATCGGCGCCCCGGTTCACCTCCGATGCATTCAAAGAAGTGGATGCGCGAGCGGCGGAATGGAAAGCGGGCAAGGGGTCAACGAAGAAGCCGGAATGGAACACGCAACAGTGGCTCCATTTCCTGCGGGCTCTCGAGCCTGGCATCGGTTCGCCCGAAATGGCGGCGCTCGATCGCGCCTATGGATTTGCCCGATCCGGAAACTCGGAGATTCTGTTCCAGTGGCTGGTGATGTCCCTGCGCGCGAACTACACTCCCGCGAATCGAACGCTGGATGAGTTTCTCACCAACGTTGGGCGTCGAAAGTTCGTGAAGCCGCTGTTTGAGGAACTGGTAAAAACACCCGCGGGCAAGGCAAGGGCTGAGGCGCTGTTTGCGAAGGTGAAGCCCCGCTACCACCCGATCACCGCCGCATCGGTGGCGCAAGTGCTCGCGAAGTAGCCCATGGAGCACCGGCTTACATGGGGCGCTACGGCACTTGCGCTCTTCGTCTCGCTGTTGTGGGGCGGAAACGTGGCCGGGTTGAAGCTGGGATTGGGGACCTTTCCGCCGTTCTGGAGCGCGTTCTGGAGAATGGCGCTTGCGCTGGCCGTCCTGGTGGCATGGGCCAGGTTGGAAGGGGTGACGCTGCGGCTGCGTGACGGCGAGGGCTGGAATCTGGCGAAGCTGGGAGTGCTGTTCGCCGCCCAGATCGCCCTGCTCAACTTTGGCACGCAGTTTTCCTCGGCGGCCTATGCTGTGGTGCTGGTAAACGCCAATCCGCTATTCGCCAATCTGATCGGGCATTTCCTGCCGCTGGAACCGCGCTTGACCGGGGCGCGGGTCCTGGGGCTGGCTGTGGCCTTCGGCGGATTGTGGTGGGTGATGCTAGGTGATCCGGACGCGCGGCAGGCGTCGCAGCCGGTGTTGGGAAACTTGCTCACGGCGGGGTCGGCGTGTCTGTTGGGGATCCGCCTGTTGTATACGCGGCATCTGGTGCAGTCGATTCCTCCGCTGCGCGCGGTCGTGTGGCAGGTGGGGGTCTCGGTACCGTTGTTTCTTTTGGCGGCGGCACTTACCGAGCCAGTCTTACTGCGCGCGGTGGCATGGCCGGCGGTGGCGGCCATCGTCTATCAGGGAATTGTCGTGGCCGGATTCTGTTTCGTCATGTGGGCATCGTTGTTGCGCCGGTATTCGGCGGGCACGCTGTCGATGTTCTCCTTCACGATCCCCTTCTTCGGCATCGCGGCGAGCGCGGTCATGTTCGGGGAACCGGTGACGGCTCGGCTTGTGGCGGGAGCATTGATGGTCACGTTGGGGATCGTGATTGTCAGCCGGGTGTGAGGTTTTGAGAACTGCCTTCTCTTCGATGAATTTATTGTGTATAATTAACATCGCTTCATTTGTGGCATAGAGGAGTCTTGCGATGTCTCTCATTCGATCCTGGTTGATTCTAGCGGCGCTGGCATTGCCGGCGGCCATGTCCGCGCAGAACACGACGGCCAATATCACTGGCCAATTGGTGGACCCGACAGGAGCGGCAGTACCCGGCGCGTCGGTAGTCGCAACCAACACCGCGACCAACGTGGCTACCTCCACGAAGACCACGGCGACCGGAAACTACAGCGTGACGATGTATCCAGGCGTCTACCGGCTTACGGTGGAGGCCGACGGATTCAAGCGCGCCTCCCGGGATAACATCACCGTGACGGCGTCATCTACCGTGCGTTTGGATATCACGCTGCAGTTGGGCGCGGTGTCTGAAACGGTGGAGGTTTCCGGACAACTATTGACGGTGCAGACCGACAACGCCAAAGTAACGACGGCGATCGAGAACAAGTTCGTCGACGAGCTGCCGCTGGTGGTGAGTGGCGCGCTGCGGAACCCGTTCAACCTGATCTCGATCGCCGCGCAATCGAATGAGCTGAGCGGGAACAACCTGTCGCTCGGCGGTGGGCAAGCGCGCGCGTGGGACGCTACCATGGATGGCGTTTCGATCGCCACCAACCGCGCGGCCGATCAGAGCGAGATCGCATACAACGCGCCGTCGGTCGAAGCCATCACCGAAGTGGCGGTGGATACGAACGGCTTTAAGGCGGAATATGGGCAGGCCGGCGGCGGCGTGCTGACGTTCTCCTCAAAGAGCGGCACCAATCAACTGCACGGTTCCGTGTATGAGTTCCTGCGCAACGAGAAGCTGGATGCACGCGGCTTTTTCGCCCGTTCGCGATCGGTGCTGAAGCAGCATGATTTCGGGGCGGCGGGCGGCGGCCCGATCCGGCGCAACAAGACGTTCGTGTTTCTGGCGTACGAAGGATTCCGGATCCGGCGCGGCGCGAACGCGACGATCGCTTCGGTGCCGACGCCGGAAATGTATCAGGGTGACTTTACTAACTGGGTGAACCCGGCCGGGGCGCGGCTGTCGATCTACGATCCTTCGACGACGCGCGCGCGGGCAGGCGGCGGCTTCGATCGCGACCCTTTCGCCGGAAACATGATCCCTCGGTCGCGTTTTTCTCCGATCAGCTCGAAGGTGGCAGGTTTCGGGGAGCCGGTCAAACCGAATCGCGGCGGGCAGCCAGGCACGATCGACTATGTGCGGAACAACTGGATCACCACGTCGGGTACGGTGGAAAACCCGCAGGACAAGGGGAGCGTGAAGGTTGATCACGTGGTGAACGACGCGCACCGGGTGGCGTTTTTCTATAACATCACGAAGTTCCGGTCACAGCCCGGGTCGGGCGGGCCTCCTGGATTGCCGGTGCCCCTGTGGACGGGACAGGTGCAGAATTTCGACACGAGCCAGTATCGATTCACGCATGACTGGGTTGTGTCGCCTTCGATGTTGAACCACTTCTCCGTGGGCGGGAACATTTTCGACAAGCTGAGCGCCGGGGCTGCGTGGGGGCTCGACGCGGGATGGGGCGCAAAGGTGGGCTGCTTCGGCAACGTGATCGATTGCGACCGTAACTTCCCGATCATCAGTTTCACGGAGTTCACCAACTGGGGCGGAACGGCGCGAAACGGCACCACGCAACCGCTGTGGGCGTTCAAGGACGATTTCAGCGTTCTTCGAGGAAACCATAACTTCAAGTTCGGAGCGTCGTTCCAGAGCCAACGCGCCAATGGATTTGGCGAGCAGTGTATCGCTGGATGCGCCGATTTCAGTTTCACGTCCACGGGCGTGCCGGGCGATACGACGTTTCGGAGCGGATCTTCGTTTGCCTCGTTCCTACTGGGAAACGCCGTGGGCGGAGGCACCGAGACGGAGCGCCAAGTCTTTCAGACGTATCGTTATCACGGATTCTACGCGCAGGACGACTGGAGGCTGTCGCCGAAGCTGACGTTAAACATTGGGCTGCGTTTCGAATTCACGCGGCCTCCGATCGACCTCGCCGATCAGTATTCGGATTTCACGCCGGACAGACCGAATCCGGCGGTGAATAACTTCCCCGGCGCCTTGCGATTCGCCGGTTTTGGGGAAGGCCGCGAGAACCGCCGATCGCTGGTGGACGGATGGTACGGGGCGTGGGGGCCGCGGGTGGGAATGGCGTATGCCTTGAGCCCGAAGACGATCGTCCGGTCAGCGTTCGGAAGGTCCTTCAGCAAAGTGACCGTGGTTGCCGGGAGCGGGCACTTCGCCGGTTTCATCGGGACATACCGGTTTACGAGCCCGAACAATGGCGTGACGCCGGCGTTCAATTGGGACCAGGGATTGCCCGCCTATCCGCTGCCGGTAGGTGCGGACCCGAGCGCGAAGCTGGATCCGGCGTTCGCCAACAACCAGAACGTGGATTTCTGGCAGCAGCCCGATGCCACGCGCGCGCCCGAGAACTTCTATTGGACGTTCAACGTACAGCGGGAATTAACCGGGAGCACGGTGCTCGAGATGGGCTATGCGGCCAACGTTGGCGTTCATTTGCAAACGGGCCTGGTAAACATCAATCAGACACCGACGCCGCAGTGGGACGACATGGTGAGGCGCCTGGGTCCCACCGGGGCGGCGAATCTGATGCGGGCGCAGATCACATCGCAACTGGCGCGCGACAATGGCATCGCGGCTCCCTACGCTAACTTCACTGACTCCAGGGTGCAGTTGCGGAGGACGGTAAATCAGGCTCTCCGGCCGTATCCCCAGTACGAGCTGGTGCGGACGGGAAGCCAGGGCGGCGACAAGAGCGGACATTCGACCTATCACTCGATGATCACGAAGTTGACGAAGCGGTATTCGTCCGGAGTGGCGCTCGAGTGGAACTATGTATTGTCGAAGCTACTTACGGACGCGGATAACTACAACGAAGGAGACGGCTCGGCGCAGGATCAATACAACCGCGGTTTGGAGAAGTCGATCGGCGAGTTCGATTTGACGCACGTGGCGAAGTTCGCCACAGTGTACGAATTGCCGGTGGGCCGGGGCAAGCGGTTCCTGGGCGACGGCAACCGGTTTGCGAATGCGGTTCTGGGCGGATGGCGGCTGAGCGCGATCCAGATCTATCAGAGCGGCACGCCGCTAGGAATTTCGCGGAACAATCCACTGCCGATCTTTAATCGTGCCACGCGGCCGGTGATTTCGAGCTACGACAATTGGCGGGCGCCGGTAGGCGATGGCGGATTCGATCCGGGACGGGAACGCTTCTATGCCGCGTCCGCGTTCCCTGCGCAGCCGGTGGATTTCGGCAATGCCACGAGGCACAACCCGAAGGTACGCAGCTTCCCTCTATTCAATGAGAACCTGAGCCTGGCGAAGACGTTTTCGGTGACGGAGAGATTCCGGTTGGACTTCCGCTGGGAGGCGTTCAATCTCTTTAACCGCGTTCGCTTCAACCCGGGCAACGGGAATCTGAACAGCAATCAGTTCGGAGTGGTGACGAGTCAGGGGAACGCGCCTAGGTCGATGCAGGGGGCGTTAAAGCTGTACTGGTAGATAATATTTTATTAATTTTTGAGTGCGGATTTTCTTGGCAAATTGACGTGGGACTGGTATAGACTGGTGTCACGTCAGCTTGACAGAATAGGGGTCCGCAATGAGGTACCAGCTCAGCGCCGCGTGCGCTCTTGTCTTACTTGCCAGTCCGGTCGCCGCTCAAACGACAACCGCGAACATTACAGGGCAGCTTGTCGATCAAAGCGGGGCCGCTGTGCCCGGGGCTCGGGTGGTTGCCACGAACACGGCAACCGGCGTCACCAACGATACGCGGACGACGGAAACCGGCAACTATAGCGTCACCGTCTATCCCGGCCTTTACCGGCTGGCGGTGGAGGCCGATGGGTTCAAGCGGGCGTCGCGGGACAACATCACTGTAACCGCGGCCACCACCGTGCGCCTCGACGTAACTCTGCAGTTGGGCGCCGTGTCGGAGACCGTGGAGGTGTCCGGGCAGTTGCTCACTGTGCAGGCCGACAACGCCAAGATCACCACCGCGATCGAGAACAAGTTCGTGGACGAATTGCCGCTGGTTGTAAGCGGAGCGCTGCGAAACCCGTTCAACCTGATCTCGATCGCCGCGCAATCGAATGAGACCAGCGCGAACAACTTGTCGCTCGGCGGCGGCCAGGCGCGCGCTTGGGACGCGACGATGGACGGCGTTTCGATCGCGACGAATCGAGCCGCCGATCAATCCGAGATCGCCTACAACGCGCCTTCGGTCGAAGCAATCACCGAAGTGGCCGTGGATACAAACGGCTTTAAGGCCGAGTACGGTCAGGCCGGCGGTGGGGTGCTGACGTTTTCCTCCAAGAGCGGAACGAACGAACTGCACGGGTCCGTGTACGAGTTTCTCCGGAACGAGAAGTTGGACGCGCGGGACTTCTTCGCGTCGAAGCGATCGGTTCTCAAGCAGCATGATTTTGGCGCGGCGGGAGGCGGGCCAATCCGGCGGAACAAGACCTTCGTGTTTCTGGCATATGAAGGATTCCGGATCCGCCGCGGGGCCAACGACACCATCGGCACCGTGCCGACGCCGGAGATGTACCAGGGCGACTTTACCAACTGGGTGAATCCGGCCGGGGCGCGGGTGGCGATCTACGATCCTTCGACAACACGCCCGCGAACCGGCGGTGGCTTCGATCGCGATGCGTTTCCCGGCAATCTGATTCCCCGGTCGCGGTTCAGTCCGATCAGTTCCAAAGTGGCTGGCTTCGGTGAACCGGTGAAACCGAATCGCGGAGGGCAGCCGGGGACGATCGACTATGTGCGAAACAACTGGATCACGACGTCGGGAACTGTCGAGAACCCGCAGGATAAAGGTAGCCTAAAGGTGGATCACGTGATCAACGACGATCACCGCGTGGCGTTTTTCATGAACATCACGAAGTTCCGGTCGCAGCCGGGCGCGGGCGGGCCTCCAGGGCTGCCGGTGCCGTTGTGGACCGGGCAGGTGTCGAACTTCGACACGCGGCAATTGAGGTTCACGCATGACTGGGTGGTGTCGCCGACGATGGTGAATCACTTCTCGATCGGCAGCAACGTATTCGACAAATTGAGCGCAGGCGCGGCGTGGGGGCTCGATGCCGGATGGGGCGCCAAGGTTGGCTGTTTCGGTAACGTGATCGATTGCGACCGGAACTTCCCGATCATCACCTTTACGGAATTTACGAACTGGGGCGGCGCGGCAAGGAACGGCACAACGCAGCCTTTGTGGGCGTTCAAGGACGATTTCAGTATTCTGCGCGGGAACCACAACTTCAAGGTCGGAACGTCGTTCCAAAGCCAGCGGGCGAACGGTTTCGGCGAGCAATGCATCGCCGGCTGCGCCGACTTCAGCTTCACATCGACGGGCGTGCCGGGCGATACGACATTTCGAAGCGGCTCCTCGTTTGCATCGTTCCTGCTTGGGGATGCGATCGGCGGCGGCACCGAGACCGAACGGCAGGTGTATCAGACCTACCGTTATCACGGCTTCTACGCGCAAGACGACTGGCGGCTGTCGCCGAAGCTGACTCTGAACATCGGGCTGCGGTTTGAGTTTACGCGGCCTCCCATCGATCTGCTGGATCAGTATTCGGATCTTTCGCCGACCAAACCGAATCCCACCGTCAACAATTTTCCGGGGGCCTTAGCCTTTGCCGGTTTCGGCGATGGCCGTGAGAACAAACGTTCCCTGGTGCCGGCATGGTACGGGGCGTGGGGGCCGCGTTTCGGCATGGCGTATGCATTGAATCCGAAGACGATCTTCCGATCCGCTTTTGGGCGGTCTTTCAGCAAAGTCTCCGTGGTTGCCGGCAGCGGCCACTTCGCCGGATTCATCGGGACGTACAGGTTTAACACTCCGAACAACGGCGTGACGCCGGCGTTCAACTGGGATCGCGGATTGCCGGCGTACCCGCTGCCGGTGTCGGTGGATCCGAGCGCGAAACTCGATCCGGCGTTTGCCAACAATCAGAACGTGGACTACTGGAACGGGATCGATGGATCGCGGGCGCCCGAGAACTTCTACTGGACTTTCAATATGCAGCGGGAACTTACCGGTAGCACCGTGATGGAACTGGGTTACGCGGCAAACATCGGGGTTCACTTGCAGACGGGGTTGCTCAATATCAATCAGGTGCCGACGCCGATCTGGAACGACTATGTACAGCGATTGGGCCCCACCGGAGCGGCGAACCTGATGCGCGCGCAGATTACGGCGCAGACAGCGCGTGATAACGGGATTGTCGCACCGTATGCGAACTTCACCGATCCGGCCGTGCAGCAGACGCGCACGGTGAACCAGTCGCTACGGCCCTTTCCGCAGTATCTCAACGTGAACACGGGGAGCCAGGGCGGCGACAAGAGCGGACACTCTTCGTATCATTCTCTTATCGCCAAGATGACACGGCGTTACTCGTCGGGTTTGGCCCTCGAATGGAACTATGTATTGTCGAAGCTGATCACCGATTCCGATAACTACAACGAAGGCGATGGAGCGACGATGGACCATTACAATCGAGGCCTGGAGAAGTCGATCGGCGAGTACGATTTGACGCATGTGGTGAAGATGGCAACCGTGTACGAATTACCGTTCGGATCCGGGAAGCGCTTCGCGGGAAATTCGAGCCGGGTCGCGAACGCTGTGATCGGCGGTTGGCGGATCAGCACGACCCAGATCTATCAAAGCGGTGCGCCGGTGGCGATTTCGCGAAACAATCCGCTGCCGATTTTCAATAAGGCGTCGAGGCCGGTGGTGACCGGCTACGAAGGCTGGCGCGGCGCGATTGCCGGCGATTCGTTCGATCCGGGGAAGGACCGGTTTTTGAATCCGGCGGCGTTTCCGGCGCAGCCCGTGGATTTCGGAAACGCGACCCGGCACAACCCGAAGGTCCGCGCGTTCCCGCTGTTCAACGAGAACCTGAGCATGGCGAAGACGTTTTCGATCACCGAGAAGTTCCGCCTGGACTTCCGATGGGAAGCGTTCAACCTGTTTAACCGGGTGCAGTTCGGCACGGGGAGCAATAACCTCAATAGCAATGCGTTCGGTGTAGTGACCAATCAGGCGAATGCGCCCCGGTCGATGCAAGCCGCGCTGAAGCTCTACTGGTAGGTTTTCGTGCATGAGGCCGGCGCGCGACCCAAAGTTCGTGCCGGTCTTGATTCTTACGCTCGCCGGGATGGCGGTGCTCCAGTATCATACTGCGGCACTCGAAAACCAAGCTTACGATGAGGCCGTGCATATCGCGGCCGGGGTTAGTTATTGGTCCACGGGCGATCACCGGCTGAACATCGAGCATCCGCCATTGGCGAAATTGCTCTTCGCGCTACCGCCGATGGCTCGCGGGGTGCGTTTCGATACGGCGAATCCTAATTGGGTCCAGCCGGATCAGACGGCTTTAGGACGAGAGCTTCTTTATCGGAGCCGGCTGCCGGCGGACACCATTCTGGCGCTGTCGCGTGCGGTGACGATGGGGTTCACGGCGCTACTGGGCGCGGCGATGGCTTTGTGGGCGCGGCGGCGATTCGGCTTGGGCGCCGGGTTGGCCGTCCTGGCGATGTATGCGCTTGACCCGACGTTCCTCGCACATGGGCGCTACGCGACCACGGACGTTCCGGTGGCGTGCTTATCCTTTCTGTCGGTGATCGCCTGGGTGGAGTGGCTCGACGGCGGGCGGAGGCGATGGCTGGCGGCGGCGGCGATCCTCTTTGGGTTGGCGGCGGCGACGAAGTTTTCGGGCTTGTACATGGCTCCGGTGCATGTGGTGTTGGCGTTGTGGATGGTGGCGCGGCGGCGGAGGAGTGTTGCGGAGACGGTGATGGCCCTGGTACTGACTGGCGTCGCGACCGCTGCGATTTGCTCGGCGGTGTATGGATGGAACGGAATGGCGGGCCGGGGGCCGGATAACTTCGCGCCAGGGCATCCATATGTGACGGGGTTGCGGACACTCGCGCAGCACAACCAGGAGGGCCATGCGGCCTATCTGCTTGGGAGTGTGGGGAGCGGCGGGCGTTGGGAGTATTTTCCGGTGGCGTTTGCTGTGAAGAGTCCGGTGGGGATGCTGGTGTTGTTGTCGATAGCGTTGCTGGGAGTGAGGCGGGTAACGAATAGATACGGGTGGTTGATTCCAGCATTGTTGGCCTATCCGGGCGCATACTTCGGTTTGTCGATGGCGAGTAACATCAATATCGGCGTGCGGCATTTGCTGCCGGCGTATCCTCTTCTTTTCGTGCTGGTAGGCACGGTTTGGAGCGTCAGCGGCCGCATGTGGAAGGGCGTGGCGGTGGTGGCGTTGATTGCGATCGGGATCGAAGATGCAAGGGTGTATCCGGACTATCTGGCGTTTTTCAATGCGGCGGCGGGCGGGACGGCGGCGGGTCCGCGTTACTTACTCGACTCGAATATCGACTGGGGCCAGGATGTGAAGAAGTTGAAGCGATTCATGGACGAGCGGGGGATCGAATCGATTGCTGCTGCGTTGTTCACGAACGCCGATTTGAGTTACTACGGGATTCGCGCGGTGGACTTGCCGGTAGACGCGTCCGATATTGAGCGTCTGGAGGGGTGGGTTGCCATCAGCGTCACAGAACTGTACGACGTGTATCGAGAGCAGCCTCGCTACGGGCGGCTGCGGCAGTTGAAACCGGTGGCGCGCGTGGGCGGGTCGATCTACGTTTATGATCTGCGCCGAGCGGAGATGACCGCTCCGTAACCGTCGCGGCTCGGTTGCGACGGCGCGGGTTCGGTTACGATGGCGCGACGCTGCCGCGCTCGATCTCGAGTAGGCGGTTGTATTTGGCGAGCCGTTCGGAGCGGGTGATGGATCCGATCTTGATCTGACCCGCTCCGGAGGCGACGGCGAGATCGGCGAGGAAGCTGTCTTCGGTTTCGCCGGAGCGGGCGGAGATGACGGCTTTCCAGCCGGCGGCGCGGGCGGCGTCGATCACCTCGAAGGTCTCCGTGAGCGTTCCGATCTGATTCATCTTGACGAGTACAGCGTTGGCGGCTTGCTCTTCGATGCCGCGGCGGACGCGCGGGAGATTGGTGGTAAACAGATCGTCGCCGATGAGTTGTGCGCGAGTGCCAAGGCTAGCCGTCAAGTCTTTCCAACCGGACCAGTCATCCTCGTCGAGCGCGTCCTCAATGGAGATAACCGGATAGCGATCACACCAGGATTCAAGCAAGGTGATCATGCCGGCGGCGTCGAGGCGCTTACTCTCGGTGTTGAGGTAATAGGTGCCGTTGCGGTGAAAGTGTGAGGCGGCGACATCGATGGCGATCGACATGTTGCCGGTGTGGCCGGCAGCGTCTATTGATTCGGTAAGGATGGCGAGCGCTTCTTCGTTGGTGGTGAGCGTGGGTCCCCAACCTCCTTCGTCGGCGACGCCGGTGAGTTTGTACCCGCGCTTCTCGATGGTTTGGCGGGTTACGCCGTGGACGCGAACAACGGCTTCGAGGCTGTCGCCGAGTGAGTCAAAGCCATGGGGTATGACGAGGAAATCCTGAATTTCGATTCCGCCGATGGTGTGGAGTCCGCCGGAAATGATGTTGATCATGGGGGCGGGCATGCGTGGTTCGCGATCGCCCGCCAGGTGTTTCCAAAGGGGCACGCCGCGAGCGTTGGCAACGGCGCGGGCGACGGCGCAGGAGACGCCGAGGATGGCATTGGCGCCGAGGTTTCGCTTGCCGGGAGTGCCGTCGAGGGCGATCATGCGGCGGTCGACGGTAGCTTGGTCATCGGCTTTGCAGCCGCTGAGCGCGGCCTGGATTGCGCCTTCGACGTTGGCGGCGGCGCGGAGCACGCCGCGGCCATCGTATCGATCGGGGTCCTGGTCGCGGAGTTCGAGGGCTTCGTGTTTGCCGGTCGATGCGCCGGAAGGGACTTGGGCGGTGGCGGAGGAGCCATCGGAGAGGCGGGCTTCGACGGCGAGTGTGGGGCGGCCGCGGGAGTCAAGAATTTCCCAAGCGTGCAGGGTTTTGATGGTCATTCTAGAAGATCTCCTGCAGGCGGTTTGGGGGATCGACAATGATCTGGCGGGCGGTGCGCCTGACTCGATCGAGTTCGGGCGGGGTGAGATACTCGGCGGGCGATTTGCCGTCGGCGCGAGCCAGATGGAGACAACCGAGGTGGGCGATGACGGAGCGCTCGTCGACGGCAGGGGAGGCCTTGCGCCAGAAGGCGAGAGCGAGATCGCGGCAGGAGGAGATACCGTGGGTCATCTTGAGCAGCAGGTGATTGAGTAGAAATGCGGCGTCGAAAGCCGGGTCGCCGGCGTGGATGACTTCGAAGTCGATGAGTACGACATTGGTCTGGCCCTCGGCGTTTCCGTCCACGAGCAGATTTTTCGGGCTGAAGTCACCATGCACCAAGCCGGTGGGCCGGCGGCAGGATTCGATCCGATCTTCGAACCATTCTCGCAAATCCGGATGGCGGGCGGCGGTGAAGCGGTAGTA
>JBGSME010000289.1:0-6668 GCA_041740335.1 Bryobacteraceae bacterium
GCACCGATCGATTTATCCATCTCAATGGTGTCCCAAATCGTGCCGACGGCTTGGTTGGGGTGGGACTGCTTGTCGATGGAGGCGGCCTCCACCATCAGAATGATTAACTTGGCGCGAAAGCATGGCGCGGCGCTCACCGACGATGCCTGCTCCGCGGCATTGGAAGCGGGGCTCCCCGACAATCTTTATGGCTTCGTCCGCCGTTGGCTCGAACGCAGACCCGCTCTCACGCTTCGCCAGGTGGACCCCATCATCCGCCAACTGAGTTTGTATCGCGACCTCATTGACAGCAAGACTTCCCTCGCGGAAGAAGAAGACACCAACAAACAGGAGAACCAATCATCAATCTCATCGAACTACAACGCAGCTCGTGCCAGCTCAGGCTCGGAGGCATGGCCGCCGTCCTCGAGACGCGGCTACGCCAGGCACAAGTCGAACCCATGGCCCCCATCGATCTGCTGGCCACGCTCGTTTCCGACGAACTGACTCGGCGTTCGGACCGGCTCTTGGATCGGCGGCGCAAGCTTGCCGCTTTCCGCGATCCGGACAAGACTCTCGACAACTTCGACTTCACCTTCAACCCCAAGCTGAACCGCAGTCTCATCTTCGATCTGGCTGCCGGGACTTTCATCGACCGCCTGGAAGATGCGCTGTTTCTTGGTCCGGGCGGCACCGGCAAGAGCCACTTGGCGCAGGCGATCGGACAGGCTGCGATTCTGCAAGGACACAAGGTGCTCTATCGCGAAACCCATATCCTGTTGGAGCAGGTTGCCGAAGCGACCAGCACGGGGAACCGCAAGCAGTTCATGGAGTCGATCTCCAGCGTGGCGCTGCTCCCATCGATGACTTCGGCATGCGCAAGTTGCCGCCCACTGCCGCCGAGGATCTATTGGAATCGTGATGCGCCGCTATGAACGTGCCAGCACGCTGCTGACTTCGAATCGACCCGTGGATGATTGGGGCAAGATTCTTGGTGATGTTGCTGCCGTCGGCGCGATGCTCGATCGCCTTCTGCACCATGGTCATGTTCTCAAGGCTGGTCCGAAAAGTTGGCGCACCAAAACCGCTCCCGCCACTTGATGGAGAACTACTAGGATGCCGAGCATCGGCTTGATGCGATCGCTCTGCCCTCGCGCACCCCGGATTTATCGCTTCCAGCCAGAATGCAGCGGGCCGCCGTTGTGGTTGTTTGCCGCTGAGACGGCACTTCGGCGCCGTCTCAGCATTCCGGCTCCTGGGGCCGCGCTCTGGTCGCATCCCTGCGGAGCCATACCCTCCGCCCAGGTGCTGTCGAGTATACCCGGCCCTGCGAATCTTGTGAAGTCTTTCGTTGCCGCTCGCCGACAACGTGGGTTATAAATGTCCTTATCCTGCCTGATTCCGTTGGCCGGTTTTCAGGTGTCCGCCGAGGCCGATTTTAACGCCTTGGTACTCTGGAAGAAATATGCGGTTTGTATTCCCATGCGTCGTCGTGAGCCTTCTCGCAGCCCAGGCCACTTGGCAGGACTGGAATCGTAAGGGCGAAGAGGAGTTTCGTTCTAACGGTATCGCCGCCTCCATCAAGAGCTTTGATCGCGCCATTCAACTCGAGCCCCGCCTCGCGCCCCATCATTGGCAGCGCGGTATCTCGCTCTACTACGCCGAGCGCTGGAACGACTGCATCAAACAGTTCGAGCTTCACAAGACCGTCAACCCCGAAGACGTTGAGAACGCCGTGTGGCACTACCTCTGTCTCGCCCGAGCGCGGGGCAGGGAAGTGGCGCGACGCGAACTCATCCCGATCAAGGACGACGGCCGCGTTCCCATGTCCCAGGTGCATGATCTGTTCGCCGGAAAAACCACTCCTGAACAAGTCCTCGCCGCCGCGGGGGCCGATACGAATGCGCTGTTCTACGCGCACCTCTACCTCGGTTTGTACTGGGAGTCTCTCGAAGACGAAGAGAAAGCGGAACTGCACTTGCGCAAGGCCGCGTACGACTTCTCTGCAGATCACTATATGGGAGACGTTGCGCGTGTGCATTGCACCCTGCGCGAGTGGAAAAAGCGCTGATTTTGAAGGACTGGCTTTCTCAGTGCCCGCTGCCAGATAGCGATGTCGGATGGAACGCCTCTTCCACCGGTGTCGCTCCGCGTAGCCGCAACCGCCGGCCTGGCCACTCCAGGCGCATGTCAGACGTTACCTCATCCAACATCTCCATCGTGCACCGGTGTGATTCTAATGCAAACGCCGTCAACAGCAGGTTGTCGCAAATACCGTTGATCACGCGCGGGATCCCTTGGGATCTCTGATGGATTTCGGAGAGCAAATCGTCGGGAAACACAGTTTGATCCGGCATACCCGCTTTTGTCATTCGTGTCTGGACATACTCCACCGTTTCGATTTCGTCAAACGGCCGGAGCGTGCATCGAAGCACCACTCGCTGTTTCAGTTGGCGAAGATTCGGCGCATCGAGCTTCCTGTCGAACTCCGGTTGACCCGCCAAGACCACCTGCAGCATCTTCCCCGTTCGGTTTTCGAAGTTGCCCAGCATGCGCACCTCTTCGAGAACCTCCCAGTCCAGATTGTGCGCCTCGTCCACGATCAAAACCACCGTCCGCCCTTCATTCGACTGCTGGATCAGCAGATCATTCAACGCATACAGCACTTCTGTCTTTGAGGTCCGGTCACATTTCAGGTCCAGATCGTACGCGATCATCTCGTACAGGTCGGTGGATGACATCCGGGAGTTGAACAGGAACGCGAACTCGATCCGCTGCGAATACAAATAGTCCCGCAGACACTCGAGCATCGTGGTCTTTCCTGTGCCTACTTCCCCAGTTAGGACAATGAACCCTTTTCTGCTCTGCACGCCGTAGATAAGGTTCGCCAGCGCCTCTTCATGTTGTTCGCTTCGATAGAAAAAAGCTGGATCCGGGCTGATGTTGAACGGATTGTCCGTAAACCCGAAGAAGGCGTTATACATAATTCAATAAACTCCCGTCCCTCTAACGGTCAGGTACAGGACTCCTCCACTTACTACCTTGTCAGTGTATCATCCTACGCGAAGGAAAAGGAAGGCCGCCTTCAACCAGACTTGCCACCTGAGCTCTGCCGCCTGTGGCAAGAGCCCCTCAAGCTTCCATCGGCGACAAACACTCCTAACGTTAGTGAAACCAGTTCGGGCTGTTAACCCACTTCCAGCCAAACCCACCCTGGCAACGCTGCCGGTTTCTGATCCAGGAACACCACTTGGCGCGTTTTCGGAAATGGCATTCCGCTCCGGATCGCACGGCTATAGAACGGATGCTCCGACAGAATCCGCCGGAAGGTCGCGTCTCCCACCTGCGGCCAAGCTGTTTTCCCCAGCATTCCTCCCCCCCATCCCACGGACAACAAGCACGCGTTTCCGCTCTTCCTCGCCTCTTCCACCTTGCCCTGCAACTGTTCCACTCCCGCGCTAAGCGACTCTAGGCCGGTCAACTCCGCGAAGCCTCGATGATGCGCCAGCACCGTCTCGGCGTATTCGTTCGCCGCTTCAAACAGTACCTCGCGCGTGTACCGCTTCTTCCAGCCCAGGTTCCGTGCCATTTCCTTAGTCGCGTAAAAATCCCGCTCGATCCAGTCGCCTTCAAACAACGTCCCGGGTCGCGACATCTCGGCGAACACGGCCCCGCTCTCCGTCACTCGCTTCGCCTCCACCGTCCCACGCAAACTATGTTTCCACCCCAAGCCCAATCGCCCCCCTGGACCCTGGCCTTCCAACAGTGCCGCCGTTCGCACCAGAAACACCCGAAATTGGTCCGCATCCCCGCTTGTCTCCGAATCTCCAATCGCCAACGCCTTCAGCGGATCCATTCCGGCTACTCCGGATCCGCCTCCCATCACCCGCTGTTCTACCGCCTCTCCCAATCGCCTCCGTGGCCCCCCGGTTTGGCCCGCCAACGCTTCCAGCGTCTCGATTCCCTTGCGCTTAAGCCCTTCCGCCACCATCGTCGTCCTCAGCGCCCCACGTAACGCGCTTCCGGGCACGTACGGGCCTCCCTGGTGACGCGCAAACGTCGGAATGAAGCAATCCTCGGCTCGCAGCCGATTCCAGTGCTCCGTGCAGGACTCGTCTTCGAACGCGATCCGACGCTCCGCGAAATTCTGTGCGAAACCACCCCAACTGGCAAAATCCAAACGCTCGGCCCGCTTCACCTGGCTTAAATACCCGTCCAGCCGCGGCCCCTTCGCCAGTAACTTGAAGATCCGCCGCTGATCCAATACATTAATCTGCCCCTTCCAAACCATATAGTCGATTGGAGATAGCGCGGATCCGTCTCCTACCAACACCGGCGTCAAACAAACCATCTTGTAGCGCATCCGGCTCATACGTTCACTCGCAGTGGAATCTCCACCCCTACCGCAAACCCGGCCCGATATACCGGATGTCCGAACCCGCCCGGAGACACATCCATCGCACTTCCCCGTGGTCTTTTCGTAGCAGCCACCACGGATCCTTCCGCCACCATCCGCAGCCGCTTCTTTTCCATTCCCCATCCCGCCGAACTCTCCACGCGCCCCCCTCGGTCCACGATCTTGTAGGAGCCCCGCGTCCAATCCACCTCATCCGATGACCCGGGATTGTACAGCGACAACAACCAATATCCTTGCTCGGCTTCCGCGCTTGCGGCTGCTTCGGGATCCCTACCCCGTCCCCCGAATAGCAGGTCCCGTTTGTTGCCGTACGCCGTCTTGCCGATCGTAAACGAACCCCAACCCTTGGTCCGCTCTCCGCCCAACCCGGTATCCGCCAACAGCAGAAAACAGGATTCCACTCGCGGCCGCCAACGTTCCACGTCACGGCCCTCGAACTCCACCAGCCCCCACAATCCACAGTCCGGCCCGAATTCGATGCACCCGGTTCGATGCACCGCCAGCCCTCCTCCCATCCTATCCACTGACCCGCTGGATCGAATCGTCTCGCGAAACAAACTCCGGCCGCTACGTCCGCTCCGCTTCACCAGGCATTCACTCTGCCCGTCCACCTCCCACCCATCTTCGTGCCATCCCTTGCCGGCCGCCAGCGATCCCACCATCTTCACCGGAATCATCCGCGCCCCGCTGGTGCGCAACTTGGCCGCTCCCGGTACCGGCCACAAGTTAGCCGGAGCCGGCGCCATCGCCTCTCCTTCGATCACCGGAAACAGAGAACTCAACCGAACCGCCGGCTCTTCCGCCCGCGCCGTCGCATCGAGCCACTCCTCCAACCAGCCTAAGCTTCCCATGGCCGAACTCACCGCGCCATAAAGCGTATCGCTGTGGAATATCCGCTCGGTTTCATCCCTGGACCCACTGGGCGAGCCCATTCGCCAAGGCCCCGCAGGACTGAGGAATAATTGGAGCGTCGGCGTCATCGTTATCCGGCCAGCTTCCCGGCCAGTTCTCCACCGGTTGCCAGAGCCTGCAGCGCGGCCAAGTCTCCGCCCGAAAGCAATTCGCCTTCACTCGCGCCCTCCGAGTAGAACCCACGCCCGCGCCATTTCATTTGCAGGGCTCCGAAACGCACGCGTCCACTTCCGCGGGATCCGCCGCCGCCTAGTGTGTCATCCTCCAGCAGCCGCATCGCCTCAACCAGCCGGGGAATCAATTCCTTGTCCTCTTCACACAGAATGTCCAACACCACCCGTATCCGGAACTTGGCACCCGCCGGCACTCGCTCGAGCGTCCGCGGATTCGCCTGGCTCGTGATCCTGTCAATCGCGTTTTCGCTCTTGACTTCGGTCAGTTCATCGTCCAGGTTCTCCCGCATCTGCGATGTGATACTGTCCAAATCGAGCGGAGCATCGTACACCGTCAGGCGCGAGGGTGTTGCTGACTTCCCCTCCATCGCCTCCCCGGTCACCCGCTCCGTCCGCCCCGGATTCCGCCCGAACAACAGACAGATTTCATCGTCTGGCCGGTCGCTCTGATGAATTCTTACTTCCTGCCCTCGCCGCCTCGATACATAGACCAACTCCGAGGGAATCGCCATTCCGCTTGCCTGCTCGAGCAGTGACCGTAATCGTCCCCGAAGTGTGCTCCCAGGCACATAGGGGCGCCCGAACGCGTCCTTCACTACCGGGTTATCGGCTCCCCCGATTTCGAGCGAACCCTTCCCGGCCCCCACATGCAGGCCCGTTTCGCAATGCAGGTCCCCTTCGAGAATCAACTTCCCGATCAACTTCAATTCCGTTTGCGCCGTGTGCGAACTCATTGATCCAGTTCCTTTACTCGTTGTAAGCCACGATCGCCTCGAACAGGTCCCGGAAACGCTCGTAGCCCTTAATTTCGTTCTTCCGCGTAACCTGCAGCAGGAGCTTCTCCAGACTGTCCAGGCTCCGCAGCGAGTGCCGCGCGATCGTGTACGCCAGCCTCGCTCGCAACATCACGAAGTGGTGCTGCCTCTCCCCGTCCGCCGCCCGGCATGCCCGCCGAACCGCGTTATAAAAACGGCGCAATTGGCTTCTCGTACCCGAATCCATATCCCTCATCCGGCTCACCACCGCATGCGCCTGATTGTCCAGATACAAACTGTCGGCGATCAGCTTCTCAAGGTCGATCTCCAACGGACCGTCCATTCGTCCGCCACGGAAATCCCTTCCGCCACCATGCCGTTCACCGCCCGGGCGCTCGCCGCTGGGCCGCGGGCCGCGTCCACCCTCCGGCG
>JBGSME010000290.1:0-23322 GCA_041740335.1 Bryobacteraceae bacterium
GCCGCGATCGCGAATCCAACTCCGATCGCGCCGCCCACAACCGCCAACGCGACGCTCTCCACGAACAGTTCCCGCGCGATCCGGCCCCGTCCAGCGCCCAGTGCCGCTCGTACCGCCAGTTCCTGCGCTCGCCCCTCAGTGCGAACTAACAGCAGATTCGCGACATTGGCGCACGCAATCAACAGGACGATGCCGATGGTCGCCATCACCACCCATAGCGTCTTGCCGATATCGCCGAGTAGATCGTCAACCAGCGGCCGGACGTTCGGACCGATGCGGGCCTCCTCGATCATCTCCTTGCTGAACCCTTTGGAAGGCGGAAACTTACTCATCTCGATGCCAATCATCCGCCTCACATCGGCATTGGCTTGGTCTATAGTTACTCCCGGCCGCAGGCGCGCGATGGCCTGGAAGCCATACCCCAGCAACTTCACCGCCGCCCGGTCAAACCGGAGCGGCAGCACCAGATCGTGCTTCTGATCCATGAACCAGAATCCTTGCGGAAGCACGCCGATGATTTCGCGTGCCGCGCCGTCGGCCATCATGATGCGCCTGCCGATCACTTTCGGATCGCCGCCGAAACGGCGCTGCCAATAGCCGTGGCTGAGCATCACGACGTCCGGGCTGCCGTTCACGTTGTCCTTTTCCGTAAAGTCCCGCCCAAGCGCTGGATGCACGCCCAACATCGGAAACAGGCGGAACGTCACCGCAACCCCCTCCACCCGCTCCGGCTCGCCACGCTCGGCGACAGTGACCGAGCGCCCGTTCCAGATCGCGACGTCGGCGAATGTTCTCGACTCTTCGCGGTAAGTGAAGTAATCGGCTATCGACGCATTCAGGTCCTTGATATTCACTCCCGGCGCGGTCTGCCAGACACCAATCAGCCGGTCCGGCTCGGGGAACGGCAAAGGCTTGAGCAGCACGCCATTGATGACGCTGAAGATCGCCGTATTCGCGCCGATCCCCAGGGCGAGCGTGACCAGCGTAGCGATCGTGAAGACAGGCGTACGGGCCAGGCGGCGGAGGGCGTGAGTCAGGTCGCGGACAAGATCGTTCACGTTCGGGCTCTCCTGAATAACAACCTACGCACGACCCGCCCGCCGGGTTCCATTTGGATTGTGAGCCGCGCGCTTTCCGATCTACTCTTTCGCCAACCAGACCGCCGACATGGTCAGTCCGAGCAATACCGCCGCTGTCACCAGATTCGGATAGATCGCCCAACCCTGATACCGCGGAATATGCGACGGGGCGCCCGCCCACCACGACGCCGCCGGAAGCAGGAACGGAATGAAGAACAGCGGCGTCCAGAACGAGACAGACACAGCGGCGGCCACCCTGATCCCCAGCACCGGTTCGCCTGCAGGCCGCCACAGCAGCCAGATGGCCGTTGAAGAAACGCCCGCCAGCAGGAACAGCAACAACGCTCCATGAAACTTCGCATGCGGAGGCCACGCCGGATTGAGCAGATGATTCGGGCTCCAGTCGAGCACAAACGACGAGACGGCGCCCGCCGCAAGAATCAATGTCATTAAGATCCGGGCTGCCGCCAAGCGATTCATCACTCCGCTAATACGAAGCCGCCCGGCCATTCATTACCGGCATCGCTATAATTGGCGTTTCGCCGGGAGATCGTTCGTTGACTCTTACTACGCTCGACTGGATCGTCGTCGCTGCCTACTTCGCCTTGAACCTCGCCGTCGGGCTCTACTACCGCCGACGGGCCGGCTCGTCGCTCGAACAATACTTTCTCTCCGGCCGCAACATTCCGTGGTGGCTCGCCGGAACTTCCATGGTGGCCACCACCTTCGCCGCCGACACCCCGCTCGCCGTCACCGGACTCGTCTTCAAGGGAGGCATCGCGGGCAATTGGCTCTGGTGGAACTTCCTCGCCGGTGGATTGCTCACTGTCTTCTTCTACGCGCGGCTCTGGCGCCGCAGCGGCGTGATGACTGACATCGAGTTCACCGAGATCCGCTACTCGGGCCGCCCGGCAGCCTTTCTGCGCGGCTTTCGTGCCATCTATCTATCGATCCCAATCGGCTGCATCGTGCTCGGCTGGGTGAACCTGGCGATGGTGAAAATCCTGATGATGACGCTCGGCGTCGACAAGACCACCGCCCTCATCATCGTGATGGGGCTCATCGCCTTCACCTCCCTCATCTCGGCAATGGCCGGGTTGTGGGGCGTCCTCGTTACCGACGTTCTTCAATTCACCATCAAGATAGGCATGGTCATCGTACTCGCGGTAGCAAGCGTGAATGCGGTAGGCGGTATCGGCGAAATGAAGTCAAAACTCGCCGGCATGGGCCGAGCCTCCGCCCTCGATTTCGCACCGGACTTCAACTCCGCGCTCACGCCGTTCCTCACCTTTTGTGTCTATATAGGGATGCTCTGGTGGTCCACATGGTACCCGGGTTCGGAACCCGGCGGCGGTGGCTTCGTCGCGCAACGCATGCTTTGCGCCAAGGACGAACGCCATTCCATGCTCGCCACCCTTTGGTTCAATCTGGCGCATTTTGCCATTCGACCCTGGCCATGGATCCTCACCGCACTGGCCGTCGTCATCCTCTACCCGAATCTCGAAGATCCGGAGTCCGGCTACGTCCGCATCATGATTGACCATTTGCCGCCCTATTTCCGCGGACTCATGTTCGCGGGCTTCCTCGCCGCATTCATGTCCACCAACTCCACGCAGCTCAACTGGGGCGCCGCGTATCTGGTCAACGACTTTTACAAGCGCTTCCTGCGCCCGGAGGCAAGCGAACGCCAATACGTAGCCGCTTCCCAGGTCGCCACCGTGATGCTCACCGTCATTTCCGCCGTCATCACGCTGTATATTGACTCCGTGAGCGGCGCGTGGAAGCTGCTGATGGCCACCGGCGCCGGCACCGGCGGCGTTCTTCTCGCTCGATGGTACTGGTGGCGCGTCAACGCGTGGAGCGAAATTACCGCGATGGCCGTTTCTTTTGTCGTATCGGTCGCGTTGCAAACCGCCGGCGGTCTGAATAGCGACGACCCGCGGCAATTCGCCTGGCTGATGATCCTCACCACGGCCGTGAGCACTATTTGCTGGGTCACCGTCACCCTCGTTACCAGCCCGGAGCCGGAAACGCTGCTCAACCGTTTCTATCGGAAAACGCGGCCTGGGTTCGGATGGGGACCTGTCGCGGCACGCGCCAGCGATGTTCAGATCGATCAAAACACCCGCGAGAACCTCGTCAACTGGATCGCCGGATGTACCTTCATCTACGGAATGCTTTTCGGAGTCGGCAAGCTGATTTTCGGTGAGACGGCGCTCGGGCTCATGATGACAGCCGCCGCCGGCGCGGCCGGTTTGTTACTTTACCGCAACATGTCGCGCCGAGGCTGGGACGGCGTACTCTAGTTCACTCACTCGTAACCAATTCTTCACCCCCTTGCAGTCCTCCGCCGGTAAGGTTGTATCTCATCCACGCAACCATGAAATACAAACTCACTCTACTGCTGTGCCTCGCCTCCGCAACCGCACTCGCGCAATTCGATTCCGCCTCTGTTCTCGGCACGGTTCGTGACGCCACTGGCGCCGCGGTCACCGGCGCAAAGGTGCAACTTGACGGCCTCGCAACCGGAGTAACCGCTTCCGCCGTCACCGATCACGAAGGTAACTATCAGTTCCTCAACATCCGGATCGGCAACTATAAAGTCCGCGCCGGAATGGCCGGATTCAAAACGGCGCAATCGGACGCCTTCGCGGTGACCGTTGCCGCCCGCCAGCGCGTGGACCTTGCCTTGCAACTGGGCGAGATCACCGAAAGCGTTACCGTAAGCGAAGCCGCGGCGCTGCTCGAAACCGACACCAGTTCCCGCAGCACCGTGGTGAGTAACAAACAAATCGTCGACCTTCCCCTCAACGGCAGATCTTACGCCGACCTGACGCTACTTGTCCCGGGCACGGTTCAGGCACTGCGAGGGTCTCTCGCCGGGCGCGACGCATCGTATCACGTCAATGGCTTGCGCAGCTCCTACAATAACTTCACGCTCGACGGCATCGAAAACAATGCATACGGCACCTCTAACCAGGGCTTCTCCAATCAAGTGGTGCAGTTATCCCCGGACGCGGTGGGTGAGTTCCGCGTCACTACCAATAACTTCTCCGCCGAATACGGCCGCGCCGGCGGCGCGGTGATCAACGCATCGCTGCGCAGCGGTACCAACGATCTTCATATCACGCTGTGGGAGTTTCTCCGCAACACGAAGCTCAACGCGCAGGGGTTCTTCAAGCCGCAGTTCGGCAAGCCGGTGCTCATCCAGAATCAGTTCGGCGCGGCCGCCGGCGGCCGCATCGTTCGCAACAAGACCTTCTTCTTCGCCGACTACGAAGGTTTCCGGCGTACCGAAAAATCCCTTCGCTTCGCCGACATCCCAAGTCAAGCCATGCGCGCCGGCGAGTTGAACGTGGCGCTCGTCGACCCATTCTCCGGCCAGCCCTTCTCAGGAAACGTAGTGCCGGCCAGCCGCATCACGCCTTTTGCCAAGCGTGTGCTGGCGGATCTGCCGGCGCCCAACAAGGCCGGCTCCGGAGCTCTCGGCATCGGTCTCAACTTCGAGAGCCTTCCCGCTCAAACCACGCCTGACAACAAAGGCGACCTCAAGATCGACCATTACTTCTCCGATCGCGTTACGTCATTCTTCCGCTACAGCCGGCGGGAAACGAATGCCTTCGCACCGCCCAACATTCCCGGACCGTCCGGCGGCGGCGGCAACGGCAACACCTTCGTCTACAACAAGTCCTTCGCCGGCGCGGCCACGTACTCGCTGTCCCCCGTCTCGCTACTCGAATTCCGGTTCGGCGTCACCATAACCGACGGCGGCAAGACGCCCGTGAACGCCGCCGAGCCGCACATCGAGGAGACATACGGCATTCGCGGCATCCCGAAAGACCCGCGTATCGGCGGCGGCCTCAACACACAGGGCATCAACGGATTCACCGAGATTGGCCGGCAGTCAAGTAATCCGCAGTTTCAAAACCCGGCTGTTGTTAACCCGCGTTTCAATTACTCCCATATTCTTGGCCGCCATAGTCTCAAGACCGGCTACGAATATCAGGCAATCAATACGGAGATCAATGACTTGGCTCCGGTCTACGGGCTTCACTCCTACTCAGGAGCGTTCTCGAGGCCGGCGGGCGCCGCCGCCAGTAACTTGTATAACCTTGCCGATTTCCTGGTCGGCGCGCCGAGTACGGTGGAAAAGAGCACCTTCGTCGTCCTCGACTATCGGCAGCGGATGCACTTCTTCTACCTCCAGGATGATTTCAAGGTTAGCCAACGCCTGACACTAAACCTCGGCGCGCGCTACGAATACTCCACGCCACAGTGGGACGCCATGAACCGGATCGGCAACTACGATCCGGGCACCAACAGCCTGCTTTTCGCCAAGAACGGGTCGATCTACGATCGTACCCTGATCAACCCGGACCGCAATAACTTTGCGCCGCGCGCTGGCCTTGCCTACCAGCTTTCGTCGAAGACCGTCCTCCGCGGCGGCTACGGAGTGTCCTACGTCCACTTCAACCGCATGGGCGGCGAGAATCTGCTCGGATTCACAGGCCCGTTCGTGTTTCGCGTTACTAGAAATCAGGTGGCTCCCGGCGTCGCCAGAGGCGGGCAGCCGCTGTGCCAGCCCGGACAGAATTTTCTCACCTGCTTCCTCCGCACGGAGGACGGCTTCCCTGCCCAGTTCAGTGACTCGTCAAACTACAATCCGTCCGTTAGCCGCGTCAACTACATCCCCCGCGACACCCGCACAGGATACGTGCAGAGCTGGCACCTCACTGTGCAACGCCAGCTCGCAAAGGATCTTTCTTTCGAAGCCGCTTATGTCGGCAACCGCGGCGCCAAACAGATGATCCTCTCTGACTTCAATCAGGCGCGGCCCAACAACCTCGGCGAGAGCCTGAGCCGCGACGCGCGACGGCCGATTCCCGGCTTCGTGGAAATCCAAATCGCCTTCAGCGCCGGCAATTCGTTCTATCATTCGCTACAGACGAAACTCGAAAAGCGCTTCTCCGATGGCGTGTATTTGCTGAACGCGTCCACCTGGTCCAAGGCGATCGACAACGCATCGGGACACCTCGAAACCTTCAACGGCGACAATTCGCGGGTGAACTTTTACGGTCTCGGAAACGAGCGGGCGCTTTCGAGTTACGACGTGCCGGTGAACAACGTTACATCGCTCATCTGGGACGTTCCCTATGGTCGCGGGCGCCGCTGGGGGTCCTCCCTGGGCACGGCCGCAAACGCCATTGCCGGCGGCTGGAGGACAACGCTCATTAATAACATGCGCAGCGGCAACGCGATCAACCTCACTTACTCGCCGAACTCGGCCTTCCAGGTGGGTAACGCCACGCACAGGCCGAACTTGCTCGGCGATTTCCAGAACACGTCCAAGGACATCAACGACTACTTCATCGCCCAGAATGTCCAGATCCCAACCGATGTCCGCTTCCCGTTCGGCAACGCCGGCCGCAATATAGGACGAAGCCATTCCTACTTCCAAACGGATCTCGGGCTGTTCAAGGAGTTCGCGCTTCCCCGCGAAGGGTCCCGCGTGGAGTTCCGTGCAGAATTCTTCAACCTGTTCAACCGCTCGAATTTCCTGGCGGCCAACTCGAACCGCTCCAGTTCGAGCTTTGGGCGGATCTCCGGAACGTTTCCGGCCCGGCAAATTCAGTTCGCCCTGAAGCTCTACTACTAACGCAGTCGCCTGTTGAAACCTGCACGACAGTGCATGGGAACCCCGAGGAGCCCCTTTCCGCGGCCGTAAGAAGTTGGAGCCGCGGAAGGGAGTGCTCCTTATAGACAGGTATTCCCCGCTCAACCTGAACACGCGGCAGGTCCAGCCCATTTGCCGGCTCTACTTCGGTGGGTTCGATTGTGCAATTTTCGATTTCGCGTTTGGGGTCAGCGGGTTGGGCGGTTGTTGAGGCATTGGATGAGTCCGGGCCGGCGGGGTCCGGGGTGGAAACATCGGGGTGTTGGTTTGGTTCGTTTGCGCCGATTTCGTTTTCGGGGGAAAGGGCGGATTCGGGCGCGGTGGGTTTGTTTGTGCAAAATTCGATTTCGGGGGCAAATGCGGACTTTGGATCGCGGAGTCTAATAAGGTTGCGGTGGGCTCGTTCCCATCGCCGCTGGAGACTGTTCTCCAAACGCTGGTAGGAATCGAGTATGCGGGTCTCGTCCGTAAGCTCGGAAAAGGCGAATGCGGTACGGGTGGCGTTGTCGATTCCAGGGGCGCGTTCATCGAGTTCAGCGGCCTGGACCTCTATGACGTAGTCGATGGTCGCCGGTTCGACGTCCCAAACGCGGCGGAGACGCCAGTCGCTGTTGACCATGGTCTCGACCTGGAGGAGTTCGGCGGCGGTGGTGGGGCGGAATTGGCGGATGTAGTCCTGGCGGAGGGTTGCGAGGATATTGGAATCTTCGACGCTGAGGGCGATGGTGCGGTTGGAGGAGGGTCCTTGGCGGAGGGCGGCGGGATTGGTCGACTTCATTGCATTTACCTCGATTGCGAGGGTAGCCGATGGGCGGAATCGATCGGCAAACCCGATCCCGGCAAGGTATTGAGCGAATTGGAGAAAATGATTTCCGCCGATTGGGAATGAATGTCGAAGTCAGATACTGTGACGATGCGACCGCTTGCCGGCCCGCGCGGCCCGGTAACGGGGCTCGAAAGCACGATAGGTATGATTGGATGATCAGGAGTTATCATGTCCCGACTAAGCACCGTCATCGCCGCATTTTTCCTCGTGTGCGTAGCCCTTCCAGCCCGTCACACCAACGATTCCCTCGCAGCACCGCACGGGCTCACCGTTCGCGACTGGAACGAGATCAAGGCGCTCTACGAAAAACACCGCCACTCCGCCGTTTGGGTCGAAGACGAATACCGGGCCCGTAACCCGCGCCAGGAATGGATAACTCACTTCGATGGCCGTGGATTCACCGTGAAAGCCGACGACGGCGAATGGACGTGGGGGTTGGAACTGCAAGGTTTCGGCGACCGCGCCGAAGTGAAGGTGGACGGCGACCGCGTCTCGTATCTGTGGAGCGATGCAGTGGAAGAGTGGTTCGTCAACGGCCACCGGGGTCTCGAACACGGGTTCACGGTCCGGTCGCGGCCGGCTGGCCAGACCGGTCCCCTGCTGCTCCGGTTCGCTGTTCGTGGCGGACTGCGACCTACCGTTAGCGCCAACGGACGCGATGTTCGCTTTGGCAGTGTTTTGAGGTACTCCGGGTTAGCGGCCTGGGACGCGGATGGCAAGCCACTGCCCGCGTGCCTCTCCTGGGACGGGAAAGAACTGAGGATCGATGTCGCCGACGCCGGGGCGCGGTATCCCGTCACTGTGGATCCAATCGTACAGCGGGCGCACTTCAGCCCTGCGAAATCGGTCCGCTTTGGCGCTGCCGTGGCGGCGTCCGGCGATACGGTCGTCATCGGAGATCCGTGGGAGTCCAGCGCGGCTACGGGCGTTAATGGCGATCAGTCCGATAACAGCCTTAGCGCCAGCGGCGCTGCGTACGTGTTTGTGCGCACCAATGGCGCATGGCGTCAACAGGCGTATCTGAAAGCGTCGAATACCGGCCAATACGACCAATTCGGGTTTTCTGTCGGAATCGATGGCGACACAGTTGTTGTGGGAGCTTACCTGGAGGCTAGCGGTGCGAGAGGCATCGATGGCAACGCCGCCAACGACAGCGCTCCGGAAAGCGGGGCCGCCTATATCTTCACGCGCACCAATGACGCCTGGAGTCAACAGGCGTACCTGAAGGCATCGAACACTGACAGGGGCGACCACTTCGGCTACTCGGTGGCGGTGGCCGGAAATACGGTGGTGGTGGGAGCGCCATCGGAGGCCAGCGGGGCCACCGGCGTGAACGGTGAGCAATTCGACAACTCCAAGCGTGCGGCCGGGGCAGCCTATGTGTTTGCGCGGGCGAATGGCGTTTGGAGCCAGCATGCTTACTTGAAAGCGTCCAACGCGGAGAGTCAGGATTCTTTTGGCCGGGCTGTTGCAATCTCGGGTGAGACGATCGCGGTGGGCGCGCCCGGCGAAGACAGCAGCGCTACCGGTGTCAACGGCAATCCGGCGGACAACGGTGCAAGCGCCAGCGGCGCGGCCTACGTGTTCGCGCGTTCCGGCGACGCGTGGGCGCAGCAGGCCTACCTGAAGGCGTCCAATACGGATCGCGAGGATTCCTTCGGCTCCTCGGTAGCGGTTGACGGTGACACGGTCGTCGTGGGAGCGCCCAGCGAGGATGGTGGAGCAACGGGCGTGAACGGCAATCAGGAAGGAAGAAGTGCTCCTTATAGCGGAGCCGGATATGTCTTCGTTCGCTCCGCCGGCACATGGAGTCAGCAGGCCTATCTCAAGGCGTCAAACGCCGGAGTCGGCGACGAGTTCGGAAGCTCCGTAGCAATATCGGGAGACACCGTTGTCGTTGGCGCAATCCGGGAGGCCAGTAAAGCACTGGGAATCGGTGGGGACCAAACGGACGATACCAAAACGGTAAGCGGAGCTGCCTATGTCTATCGGCGCTCGAATGGAGTCTGGGCGGATCCGAGTTACCTGAAGTCCTCCAGCGCGGACGTAGCGCCATTCGGAGTCAATGAGGCATTCGGAGTGGTTGCGGCCGCTGGCGACACCGTTGCGGTAGGCGCTTGGGGAGAGAGGTCGGCATACGTCTTCGAGGCCGTCCCATTCCAGAATCCACCCGGATGCACCTTTACGCTAGGATCCTCGTCAGCGAACGTTCACGCGGCGGGAGGCGACGCCAACGTTCGGGTGATCGCGCCGCCGGGTTGCGCACGGTCGGTAAGTTCGAATGCGGACTGGATCACTGTTATGGGGAATGGAACGGACTCGCTTGGCACGTCGCTGTTGGTTTACCGGGTTGCACGAAACCAAGGCGGGTTCAGGTGGGCCTTACTCAACATCAGCGGCCAGGCATTCGCGGTGAATCAAGCCGCCGCTGTTCCCGGTCCGGTTCCTATTGCCGGCGAAAGCCAGTTCGGGCCAAGATTCGGCACGTCCGAAGGGCTCCTCGCCCCATCCGTGTTCCAGTTCGAAGATCCGCAGGGCGCCGCCAACATGAGCGTCGTCAACATCCTGATTAACAGCGCGCTTGACGGAAGGAACGCCTGCTATCTCGCCTACGTCGTGGCGACTTCGACCCTGGTCCTGGTCAACAACGCCGGCCAGGCCGGTGGACCGTTCGCCGGCTCCGACACGATTCCAGGCAGCAAGACCCTCTCCAACAGCCAGTGCGCCGTCTATGCCGGCCGCTCTGAGGTCTCCATGGCGGGTAACCTGCTTACCCTTCGCCTGGCCATTCAGTTTTACGGAGGTCCGGACAGGGTCATCTACACCGCGGCCCGCGACGTCGACGGCAACAATTCCGGCTGGCGAGTGAAGGGCGTAGTCGACCGAACCTTGATGATCGAACCTCCCCAAAGAGAGACGAGAGTCCGATTCCCGGCGCCGCTACGCTCGGCCGCGAGCAATGTCACATTGACCACGACCTTCTCCGCCCGCAACGGCTTTGCGGATCTCTCTGTGCTCAACCTGCTCATCAACAGCGCGCTCGACGGCCGTAATGCGTGCTACGTCGCGTTCATGGTTTCCAACAACGATCTGGTCCTTGTCAATGACGCGGGCGCGGCGGGAGGGCCGTTCGTGGAGTCGCTCGCGATCCCTGGCACCGGCACGATCGGCAACAGCCAATGCCGCATCGACGCGGCGGAATCCTCGGTCGCCACCAGCGGCGACACGCTCACGCTTTCGTTGTATTTGTCCTTCACCGCGCCCTTCGCCGGCGACCGCATCATCTACGCGGCGGCACGCGACAATTCCGGCAACAATTCCGGCTGGCAACCAGTGGGGACCATGACGCTACCGTAGTTTTCCGTGGCCATCCTTCGTTTCACGCTGAAGCGATTCCCCGTCGTGCCGCACGGGCCGTAGCTTTTCCGGCTCAACCTCGGCGTTTCCTCAAGCCACTGCCCGAACCACTTTCCCACGAGACAGAGGAACATAGCCAACGCAGCCCTGATTGGGGGCGGTTGTCGAAACGTCGAAACCCACCTTCAGCGAGAAGCAACGATAGCGTCTCGGCTCACACCCTTGTGCGCCGCCACAGAATGAAGGATGGCATTCAACGTTCCGTTCCGTAGACACTGGCGCGCAGGCACCGCCACGCGATGCCGCACCGGGTCTCGAGGATGATGTGAGCTGCAAAGCGCATCCGCGAGCCGTTCACCGGACAAGTCACGCGGAATCTTCACGCGATCGAAAGGACCTCGTCGCGCACCATTCGCAAGCGCACCGTACGCGGAGGCTCGCCATCGAAGTAGCATGCGCTCACGGCCTCGGCGACGTTCTTGCGCAACTTCTCCCACGAGTCAGCCTTGGTGAAAATGCTCTCCGTTAAGCACTCGGCGCAGTACCCGCCGTCTGCTTCTTGAACGATCATCGGGAACTGGCCCCAGGTAGCTCACTTAGAGCACAGGCAGCCGGCCCTTATCCTTGTGGTGCCCGTTTCGACAACTCTCTCCATGGAGCGTGAATCATGAAGCCGCTGGTTCTCCAATCCCTCGCCATCGCCCTGACCCTGCTCCTAGCCTTCACCCCTTTCGCCGTAGAGTAGGGCGCAGGTCTCGTCGCGCAAGGCACGTTTCCTGCACCCCCTCATCGAACCGGACGTGCGGATTTTCCGCATCCGGCTCTCCAATCATCTTCATCCGGCGGCATGCGCTCGCAATGCTTCCAGATGACTCACCTTCCATACCCGACCGTTTCCTGGCAGTCCGCCAGGGGCACTGGTGCTTTCGCCGAAGCCATCACTGCACCTCGCTTCGGACGGCCCAGTCCACCCTGTGGAAGGTCCAGTTGCTGTTGCCGATACGGAAACAGGTGCACCAAGCATTCAGAATCAGGTCAGAATCAGGTCAGAATCAGGTTCAGCTTTTGGATCACTTGGCCGACCTGCCCATTCGACGGAGTCGATCGTGCTACTTCGCGGACTCGTTGTCGAATATGACGGCACGCCTTCTCGCGTGGCCACATCAACAGCTTCCGCCGTGGCGCTTTTCGGAATTTTCACCTCATAGTACCGGAAAGCTAACCGTTTCCGACCCGCTACGCCAGTCGCGCCTCCGCTTCTTCACAAAAGACCCATCGGATGAGTACCTCTATTGCCAGCGCGAAGATCCGAAAGCGGCGGACAGGATACACTTGCTCATTCGTGAGGTTCAGCGGGACGCTAGCCGAGGCCTTGGCAAGCCGGAGCCGCTGAAGGGAATCCTCTCCGGATCTTGGTCGCGCCGAATTGACTCTGAGCATCGATTGGCGCGTGGAGCCCCGTCGGCTCCGCCAGAACTCGAGCGAGTTGGCGGTGATCACTGCGCGGCAGGACTCGGGCCGCCCGCGCTGGCTGCGCAGCTCTCCCGCCGAAATCGCCAAACAGACCGCCCCCGCCATTCCGCGATAAGATCTTGGAACGATGAGCATCACACGCCGCGGCGCAATCGCTGCCTCCATCGCTTCCGGAATCGTCTCCGCCCAGCGCGGACGCCGCAAGCCGAATTTCCTTTTCCTGCTCGCCGACGACCACGCCGGATACGTGCTGGGCGCGCATGGAAACAAACTCGCCGAAACGCCGAACCTCGATCGGCTCGCAAGCGAGGGCACCCACTTCGACAGCCACTACTGCAATTCGCCCGTCTGCACGCCGTCGCGCCAATCGTTCTTCACCGGCCAACTTCCTTCCACCTCCGGCGTCACCGTCCTGCGGACCGCCCTTTCCGAACAGAAGCCCACCCTCGCCAAGCAACTCAAGAAGTCCGGCTACCAGACAGCGGTGATGGGCAAGATGCACTTCAATACGCCGTCCCGCCCCGGGCTCCACGGGTTCGATCATGTCATGTGCGAAGACGCGCTGAACAAAGCCTGGATGGCCGCCGGCGGCGCACGCACCGTGGAGGCGTCGATCAAGACCAAGCCGCAGTGGCGGCCCTTCCGCGACCCAGCGCGCATCTGGCTCAACGGCGACAAACTCCCCTACCCGCGTTACGACGCCGATATGAAAGGTACGTTCCTCGCGTCCGAAGCATGCCGCTACCTGGACGAGAACAAGGACAAACAGTTCGCCATGTGGGTCAGCTTCCATGAGCCCCATTCGCCATTCGACTTTCCGGTGGAAGATCGCGATCACTTCGACCCGTCGAAATTCCCCGTGCCCAAGGTGGGTCCGGAGGACGCATGGCAGATCCCGCTCATCTATCGCGACCTGTCGGCCCAGGAGAAGCAAGGCATCGCCGCGTCCTACTACACCTCCGCCCGGTTCCTCGATAAGAACGTCGGCACGGTGCTCAACAAACTGCGCACCTTGGGGCTCGACGACAACACCTACGTCGTCTACATGGCCGACCACGGCTATTCGCTCGGCCAGCACGGCCGCTTCGAAAAGCACTGCGGGTATGACCCCGCGATGCACGTCCCGCTCATCATGCGTTGGCCGGGCCACATTCGAGCCGGGCGCAAGGTCAGCGATCTTACGGAACACATTGACGTGTCCGCGACGGTGATGGATATGCTCGGCGCCGATCCGCTACCCGTGCAACATGGGCAATCGTTGCGCAAATATCTCGAAGGCGGGCGCGTCTCCAAACCGCGCGATCATGTCTTCTCGCAGTACCTCGAAAACGAAGAAGTCTTCGCGCGCAGCGAACGCTGGAAGTACATTTTCTGCTCCGGCAAGCGTGAGCGCACCGACGGCTACAAGACGGACAAACCGACGCCCGGCCGCTATCGCCGGCTCTATGACTTGCAAGCCGACGCGGGCGAGTTCACCGATGTTGCCGCAAAGAATCCGGGAGTAGTGAAAGAGATGGAGGAAAAGATTCTGTCGCGCTTCCGGGCCACGCATCCGGATGCGCCCGCCGAACCGTCGCGCGGATCGGGTGAGGAAGGCCGGGCCGTGGCGCTCGAATTCTATGTGCGTCCGAGAGATGCTCAGGTTGGATGAGCTGGAATTTCAACCGGCCCGGGGATCGGAAGAACCCGGGCCGGTGAAACTAGCACCTCTCTGGAGGAGTTGAGAGGAGTTTGCGGGCGATGACTACGCGCCCGGAGGACATTGCCAAGTTGCCTATGCCTTTTTAGTGCGGAGCGCGCGGAAATTCTCTCACGTTGTTTCGTCCACTCGGGCCGCGCCGCGCGAGGGACGAATTTCATAGATTTCCGGCGCGCGGCCGAAACGGTTCCGGTACGCACTCGCAATCCCGTCCCGAAACGCGCCCTCCGCCCCCGGCTCCATCAGGTTCACTGTGCAGCCCCCAAAACCCCCGCCCGTCATTCGCGCCCCATGAACACCGGGAATCGAAAGCGCCGTCTCAACGAGAAAATCGAGTTCCCCGCAACTCACTTCGTAATCGTCGCGCAGGCTCGCATGCGATTCGAGCATCAGCCGCCCCATCTCGCAAACACGGCCGAGCGCGGAAGCTTCCACAAAATCAAGTACACGCAGATTCTCCGTAACGATGTGACGCGCGCGGCGCAGCGGAATGCCTTCGCATTCCCCCGAATCGACCCGCTCACGCGCAAGATCGCGCAGGCTCTCCAATCCATAGGCTCGTGCGGCGGCGCGGCACTCAGCCACTCGCGTCGCATACGCAGTGCCGCCAAGTTCGTGCTTCACCATCGAGTTCACCGCCAGCAGTGTGACGTTGGCAGGCATCGGAATCATCCGGCTCGAAAGGTCGCGGCAATCGAGCAGCAACGCATGGCCCTCGCGGCCGAACACGGAAGCGTAGTAGTCCATAATGCCGCAAGGCAGGCCGACAAATTCATTCTCAGCGCGATGGCACAGATGCGCCACTTCGATCGGATCCACTTCGTTCGGGTCAAGCAGCGCTAACGCCACCGCCACTTCGAAGGACGCCGACGAACTGAGGCCTGCGCCGATTGGCACCTCGCTGTGTATCGTGATGGCAGCGGCACGCAGCGAATAGCCTGACTTCAGGATCTGCTGTGCAACGCCGGCCGCATAGTCGGACCAGTCTCCGCTCGGGTGCGCCCCTTCGAGGTCATCCAACCTCCACTCGCGGGCTTGGTCAATGTTCAGAGACCGGACATGCAGCGTGCTGCCGCCATTGGGAACAATGGTTGCCCGGCAGGCCAGATCCAGCGCAACAGGAAGCACGAATCCACCGTTGTAGTCCGTGTGCTCGCCGATCAGATTAACGCGCCCTGGCGCGCGAAAAGTCACCTCCCGCGGCGGGCAAGCCAAAGAAGCGTTCCTCCAAAAAGAAGCATCGCACCGCCGGCGTAGAGGTTCACGTCGATCTCACTCAGCCGCGGCCGGGCTTCGGGCAATAGCCACGAACTGAGACAGAGAATCACTCCAACCGCGGAAAAGAAACTGCCGGTAGGTAGTCGAAGATCCATTTACCAGAACCAAAAATTGAGAATGGCGCAAAAAGCGCCCGCGACCACAGCCATCAGCCCGGGCCGCATGTATAAGGGTACCCCAGTTTGTGGAGGGATCTCGGTCAGCCCGTAAACCAGGTTCGCCAGTTCGGCATCTTCTTTCGGACGCGTCGCAAGACTCACCGCGATCGTGATCAGAAAACACGCCGACCACGCATAAATCGCGATCCAGAAATTCTGCGCCATGGCCGACGGGTACTCGTGCATCTGGGCGATCCACGCGCCTTTCCCTTCCGCCATCGTAAGACCGTGCGTAAGAGCCGCTGCCGCGGTGCCGGACACCAGTCCCGCAAACGCCCCGTGCCCGGTTGTGCGCCTCCAGAACATCCCCAGCAGGAACGTGGCGAACAGCGGAGCGTTCACGAAACCGAACACCAACTGCAGAAAATCCATCATGTTGTTGAACGACTGCGCCAGATACGCCGTGCCGATCGAAAGCGCAATACCGGCCACCGTCGTCACGCGACCGACATTCAGATAGTGCCGGTCCGGCGCGCCGGGCCGCAGATAGCTCTGGTAAATGTCGTAGGTGAACACCGTGTTGAACGCCGTCACGTTGCCCGCCATGCCGGACATGAATGAGGCTATCAGCGCCGTCAACCCAACACCGAGCATTCCATTGGGATAAAACTGCGCCATCAGCGTTGTCAACGTTTGGTCGTAGTCGTAACCGTCGCCCTTTTTCGGAAGCACATAGCCGAGGTCCATACCCTGCAGCGCCAGCGCCGCGATCCCCGGAATGATCACATAAAACGGAATGATCATTTTCGGGAAAGCCGCCAGCACCGGCGTGAGCCGCGCATGGTTCATATTCTGAGCCGCCATCGCGCGCTGCACCACCAGAAAGTCCGTGCACCAGTAGCCAAAGGAAAGAACGAAGCCCAGTCCGGCGATCATCGCAAATGCTTCCACGCCCATGGGATTCGCGGCAGCGTCGCCCGTGAATCGCCACGAATGCGTCATCACCTCTGGCACCCGCTTCGCCAACCCGTTCCAACCGCCCGCCCGCGTCACCGCCAATACCGCTAGCGGCACGAATCCCAGCGTGATCAGGAAATACTGCAGCACCTCGTTGTAGATCGCCGACGTCAGCCCGCCCAGATATGTGTAGACAAGAACAATCGCCCCCGAAAGCAGGATCGACGATGAGAAACTCCATCCCAGCAGCAATTGGAACAACAGCCCCAGCGCGTACATCGATATGCCCGACGAAAACACCGTCATCGCCGCGAACGTCACCGCATTGAACGCGCGCGTCTTTTCGTCGAACCGAAGCTTCAGATATTCCGGCACGCTGCGCGCGCGCGATCCGTAGTAGAACGGCATCATGAAAACACCGACAAAGATCATCGCCGGTACCGCGCCGATCCAGTAAAAATGCGCCGTCATGATGCCATACTTGGCGCCGGACGCCGACATGCCCACCATTTCCTGCGCGCCCATGTTCGCCGCCAGAAACGCCAGGCTCGTAATCCACAGCGGAACCGAGCGGCTCGAGGTGAGAAAATCCTCACTCGATTTCACACGGCTTTTCAGCCACAACCCGATCCCGAGCACGAAAGCGAAATACAGCGCGAGAATGGAGTAATCGACAAAATGCAGTTGCAATCGTGCCGTCCTCAGCCGGAATACTTGTGCGCCAATCGATTCAGTTCGGTGAGCAGCGGTGGTACCGCCTGCTCGGCATTCTCCTTGCCCTCGAACTCGAGAGCCAGGTAGCCGCGGTAGCCGCCGTCGGCCAGCATTTTCGTCAACCGGTCCCAATCAGACGGAACGCTCTTGCCGCCCTCAACGCGGATCTCCGTTTTATACTGCACATTCGCCGCGTACGGCAGTATGGTCGCGATCTGCTGGTATGCGTTTTCTGTGAAATTGCCCGTGTCCAGATTCACCGCCACCCACGGCGAATTCACCTGCTTCACGATGTCGACGATGCGGTCCGCCTTCGCCGTAATTCCGCCGTGGTTCTCCAGCCCCAGCACCACGCCCTTTGATCCGGCATACTCAGCCGCGTAGTTGAGGATGTCCACCACCCACGACGCCGCATGATCTTCGGTTTCGCCCTTCGGCACCGTCCCGCCGAAAACACGGATGTGCCCCGCGCCCAATTCGTGCGCCACATCCACCCATTTCCGCAAATTGGAAAATTCCTTCTTCCGAAGTTCGGCCGTCGGCTGGCACATGTTCGTGCGCACCGAGATCGAATAGATCTCAACGGCATTGACGTAGGCGAGCCGCCGCAGCGGCACAAGGAAACTCGAGTCGGTGGACGGAAACCAATACACCGTCAGGTCCAGCCCGTCGACGTCGTTTTCCACTGCCATCGGGATCAGATCCTCGTAACTCAGAGTCTTCTTGGCAAGTGCCTCCCGGAACGAATACGCGCAGATCGCCGTTCGCAGCCGCGCCTTCTTTTTCTCCGCGGCAAACGCCGCTGAAGCCGCGATCGGAGCGGCGCTGAGCACCTCGAGGAACCGGCGGCGTTGCATCGTTGTCATGAGCATTGGGACCTATTGTACTTGACACAGGCCCCCCTTATCGCATATCAAGGTCAGTCAACCTCATGTGGCAACAAAACTACACACCCCTCGCAGACAGCCTCGCTCTTTCCGCCCTCGTGGCTGCACTTCCCATATTCGTTTTGCTCTACCTGATCGGCATCGCCCGCAAGCCTGCTTGGATCGCCGGACTCTCCGGCCTCGCCGCCGCCCTCGTCGTCGCCATCGGCCTCTATCAAATGCCAACCGGACTCGCGCTTAGTTCCGTCCTCTACGGCGCTGCCTTCGGGTTGTTCCCCATCGGCTGGATTGTCTATTGGGCCATCGTGCTCTATCGAATCACTGTCGAAACCGGCAATTTCGACATCATTAAGGATTCCATCGGGGGCCTCACCGACGATCGCCGCCTCCAAGCCCTGCTTATCGCCTTCGCCCTCGGCGCGTTCATTGAGGGCGCGGCCGGTTTCGGCACCCCCGTTGCCGTCGCCGCCGCCATGATGACCGGTCTCGGATTCTCGCCCTTCTACGCCGCCGGCATCTGCCTCATCGCCAACACCGCCCCGGTCGCGTTCGGCTCCATCGGCATCCCCGTCGTCACCCTCGCCGGTATCACCGGACTCCCCATGAATGAACTCAGCGCCTGGGTCGGCCGCATCTGCGCCCCCATTTCGCTGTTCATCCCGGCATACCTAATCATGGTGATGGGCGGCTGGAAAGCCCTCCGCGGCGTCCTCCCCGCCGTGGCGCTTTGCGGAGTCGCCTTCGCCGGAACGCAATTCTACGTCTCTAATTTTATTGGTCCTCAATTAACCGACATCCTCAGCGCGCTGATGGCAATCGCATCGCTGGTGCTTCTGTTCAAGGTCTGGAAGCCAACCGAAAATTTCGTATTCGATGGCGCAACCGCCGTCATGGACAAACCGAAGAGCCACGGCGCAGGCAGGACCCTGCTGGCATGGTCCCCGTACCTCTTTCTCGTGCTGTTCGTGCTCCTGTGGGGGAATGATTCGGTGAAGGCAGTCCTCAACCAGACGACAACCAAGTTCGGGTGGCCGGGTCTCCACAACATGGTCACCCGCGTTGAGCCCGTGGTGAAATCGCCTTCTCCTTACGCCGCCGAATACACGTTCAATTTCTTCTCCGCCGCCGGCACCGCCTGCCTGTTCGCCACCCTTGCCTCCGTAGCTGTGCTTCGGATGTCGGTAGGCAAATACATTGGCGTTCTCGCTGCCACGGCTCGCCAATTGTTCCTGAGCATGGTCACCATCGCTGCCGTGCTCGGTCTCGCCTTCCTGATGAACTACTGCGGCGCCACCGCCACGCTCGGGCTCGCCTTCGCCGCCACCGACGCAGCCTTCCCCTTCTTCAGCGCCATGCTCGGATGGCTGGGCGTGTTCCTCACCGGTAGCGACACGTCAGCCAACGCCTTGTTCGGCAATCTCCAGGTTGTCACCGCCCAACGCCTCGGGCTGGACCCTGTCCTCATGGCCTCCGCCAATTCGAGCGGCGGCGTAATGGGAAAAATGATCAGCCTCCAGAGCCTCGCCGTGGCAGCCGCGGCCACCGGCATGAAACCCGAGGATGAAGCCAAACTATTTCGCTTCACCGCCCGCCACAGCGTCTTTCTCGCAACCGTGCTCGGGATCATCACCCTGATCTATTCTTCGACCCAGTAATCTTATGTTAGGACCCGCCATCCTTCATTCCGTCGGCTACTCTGGATCCTGGGGGCAAACACTCCTTTCCGTCGACGCTTTCGCCGCCAAAGCCGCCGCTCTCGGCTACCAGGGCGTGATGCTCATGGCCAAGCGCCCGCATCTCAGTCCGCTGGACTACAACGCCGAGGCCCGTTCCCGCCTTCGCGGCCGCCTCCGCGAGCTCGGCCTCAACACCGTGGTCATCGCCGGATACACCAACTTCACCGCCGATCTCGAGCACGGCGAGGTTCCGCATCGGGAAATCCAAATCGCCTATGTCGTCGAACTCGCCCGGCTCGCCAGTGACCTCGGCGGCGGCATCGTTCGCGTCTTCACCGGCTACGACAATCCCGCGTCGAGCTACCTCGCCCAGTGGAACATGATCGTCGCCGCGCTAAAGGAGTGCGCCCAACGCGCCGCGCAGTTCGGCGTCACCATCGGCGTCCAGAACCATCACGACATGGGCGTCGGCTCCGATACCATGTTCGATCTCATTGAGGCCGTCGGCGAGCCCAACTGCCGCGCTTTGTTCGACGCCTGGTCGCCCGCCCTCCATGGCGAAGACCTGTACAAGGTCGCGCGCCGCATGGCGCCCCTCACCGCCCACACCACCATCGCCGACTATCAGCTTCGCCCGCGCTACCGCTACAACGCCGCCGTAATCAACTACGAAAAACAGACACCCTACGCGCAAGCCGTCCCGATGGGCGAGGGCTTCATCGACTACCAGGGTTTCCTCCGCGGGCTCGCCGACGGCGGATTCTCCGGCAGCATCGCCTATGAGATGTGCTCGCCCCTGCTCGGCGGCGGCGCCGAGGGAACGCTCGACCGGTACGGCCGGCGCTTCCTGGAGTATATTGGAAGTTTCCGGAATGGCTCGGCGGAGGCAGCCGTCCGGCTCGATAAATCAACGTGATTCTTCTTCTCTTCGGACCCCCGGGATGCGGGAAAGGTACCCAATCCCGGTTGCTGAGCAATTGGCTTCAGATCCCGGCCGTGTCGACCGGTGATTTGCTGCGCGCCGAAGCCGACTCCGGCACCGAGTTCGGCAGCCAACTCGCCGCCGTCCTCGCCGCCGGGCAATACGTCAGCGACGACATGGTGAACCAGATGATCGTCAACAGGCTCAATCGCCTCGACAATGGCGGCATCATTCTCGACGGCTACCCGCGTACCGTCGCCCAGGCGCGCTTCCTCGATCAATCCCTCGCCCAGCGCAGCCTGCCCCAAGCCGTGGCTATTCATCTCATGGTGCCCCAGGACGTCATCGTCCGCCGCTTGTCGTCCCGCAGCCAGTGTACCCACTGTAAGCGGGTCTTCAACGATGCTGACCATCCAGCCCCCTACTGCGCCGAGTGCGGTAGCCCCTTGATCCGCCGGGCCGACGATACTCCCGAGGTTGTATTGCAGCGGCTGGCCACCTACCAGGCTAAGACCGGCCCCGTGCTCGCCCACTACTCCGGAGACCGCTTTCGTGAAGTCCCCGGCGACCGCGATCCTGACGACGTATTCCGCGAGATACTCCGGCTGATCGGCGGGAGCGCAATGGGTGGGTCCAATGGCGCAAACGGGTGAATTCACTCGGGCTCATACCCCGCAACTAATTGAAAAAACTGGATGCGCGCGACGGCTATCCATGTGCCCTTAAACGGGCATTCGCAAGTCGTCATCGACTAGCATCCTAGGCGGTGGGACCCAGCCCACCGTCAGCCCCCCAGAGCGCAAAGGCCGCGATGGCGCGGCCCCATACGCTCAAAGACGCCCCGGGATTCCAGCCCCCAAAAGTTGGAACCCCGGGGCCTTATCTTTCCACATACTCCCCTAAGGGGATTGCCTCGGTCTGCCGATGAGACATCTGGGACCTCATACACATGGGCATCGGACTTCGTAGGCATTCACGAGAGGAAGTAAAGCGAAAGGTTCGTCTCATGTGGACCAGCGACGCCGGCCAGACCCTGTACGCACGCGCCCTCTGCATCGACATCTCGGAATCCGGCATGCGTGTGGACAGCCCCGAACCGATCACGGTCCGGTCGTTCGTCAGCTTCCAAATGGACGGGGTCAAGTTCGAGGGCTCCGCGTCCGTCCGGTCCTGCTGGCGAAAGGGTCTGCGCCACGTCATCGGCCTCGAATTCAGCAGTGGTTTGAAATGGCGCCCCGAACTCGTGGTTCAATCCGAATCCGCTCCTCATTAATTCTTCACAGCGAGCACTGCGTCAACCACTGACCCGGTCACTCTCCCCTCCGTCGTCGCGAATCCCGCCTCTTCCAGCAACTCCGCATACTGCGCGAAACTCCGCTCCCGCCCCTCGGTGCAAATCAGCATGTTCAACGACTGCATGTGAACATGCACCGGCCCGCTGAGATCGTCCGCCAGCAACTTCTCCGCGATCAGCAATCCACCGCCCGAAGGCAGCGCCGCGCAGATCTTCGCCAAAAGCGTCTTGATCTTGTCCTCGCTCCAGTCATGCAGAATACGGCCCAGCGAGTAGAGATCGGCCGGCGGCAGCGGGTCGGTAAAAAAGTCACCCGCGATCAACTCCACGCGCGTCCCCGCCGTGAACTCCCGCGTATACTCGATCACCGGAGGCAGGTCAAACACAGCCGCCTGCAATTCCGGATACCGCGCCACCGCCGCCAACGGCAAGTGCCCCGTCGCGCCCCCCAAATCCACCAGCCGCCGGAATCGCGACAAATCGAAAGCCGTCACCACCGAAGGGCTCGATAGCACACCGAACCCGTGCATACCCAGAAGGAACTCGCGCTTCGATTCATCGGTCCGGTAGAAGTGCGAAAACAGCGGGCCGTCCAATCCGAACGACTGTTTCCACCGGTGCGTACCTTCGCGTACCGCGTCTTCCAGATGGCTCCACATCTCATACAACACGTCATTCGAGTACCGGATGTAGCCCGTCATCGTCGCCGGGCTCTCCCGGCGCAAATACGCCTGCGCCGCCGCAGTGTTCGCATATTTCTCCCCATCGCGAGACAACAGCCCCAGCGACACGCACGCGTCGAGCAGCCGCTCGAGTGTATCGAAATCTTCGTTTTCGCGGCGAATCAGCGCCGCTTCTTTCGCCCCTTCTCCCAATCGGTCGAAGATTCCAAGCGCCACGGCGGCGAACATTGTCTTCGATCTGCGGAATGCTTCGATGAGGTCCAGGACAACGGCGGGATCGGCTTGTGCAGGCATGAATCGCCAGTATGCCACGCGTAGGTGTCATAATGTCGATCTAAGACCGTGCACCAGCACAAACTTGAATTTTCAGCGGACAGCAATCCGCACCAGGACCGTCTCGAAAGAATCCGCTACTTCGGTTTCGCCGCCGTCGTCGGCGTATTGCTGCTTCTGAACCTTACCGGCGTCTTTCGATACATCTTCGGTATCGACACCGCCGCCATCCTCACCGTCATCGCCGGCTACCGTACTTTCTACAACGCGATCAACGGCTTGTTCGAACGAACGATCTCCGCCGACCTCGCCATTTGCATCGCCGTCATCGCCGCTCTCGCCGTGGGCGAATATCTTGCCGCCGCCGAAGCGATGTTCATCATGCTGCTCGGCGAAGGGCTGGAAGGCTACGCGGCAAAACGCACCTCCACC
>JBGSME010000291.1:0-2049 GCA_041740335.1 Bryobacteraceae bacterium
ACCTGCTTTTTCGCGACCGTGAACTATGCGAGCGGCGGATCACCCACTACCTCGGCCGTCGTGCGCCCCGACGGGACCCTCCTCAGTTACCAACCGTATGGCACGCCCGGACTGCTGGTCGCCGAGGTGGACCTTGCCGAAGCCACGGGGCTGCTCGCGTCGCGCTATCGATCTGCCTAAAGGACCCTTTTATGGCGAAAACCTTCCAGTCCGTGGATGAATACATCGCCTCGCGGCCCGAGGCGGTTCGCGGTGTCCTCGAGCGAGTGCGAAGCACGATTCGAAAAGCACTCCCCGGTGCCGAGGAAGTGATTTCGTATCAAATTCCGGCGTACAAGATCAACGGCCGCGCGGTGCTCTATTTCGCCGGCTGGAAGGAGCATTACTCGATATATCCGGCCAAGGGGCTTTCGGTTGAGTTCACGGACGAACTCGCGCCTTACCAAGTGAGCAAGGGCACAATCCGGTTCCCGTTGTCGCAACCGGTGCCTGTGAAGTTGATCGGCCGCATTGCGCGGTTTCGGGCGCAGGACTCCGCTTAGCTGACGATAGCGCCGTCGCGCATGTGGACCACGCGATGGCCGTAGGCGGCTGCTTCGGGGTTGTGGGTGATCATCAGGATGGTCTGGCCGAGGCGTTCGTTGAGGTCGCGGAGGACGCCGAGCACCGCGTCGGAGTTAGCGGTATCCAGATTGCCAGTGGGCTCATCGGCCAGCAGAATTGCCGGATGATTCACGATGGCGCGGGCGATCGCCACTCGTTGTTGTTCGCCACCGCTCATTGCGCGCGGTTTGTGATCGAGGCGGTTCACGATGCCGAGCAGCTTTAGAATTTCGTGGAACTCGGGACCGTGATCGAGCGGCTTGCCGGCGATATGGCGCGCGATGCAGATGTTGTCGTGGGCGGTGAGCGTGGGCAGCAGATTATAACGCTGGAAGACGAAGCCGACCTTCTCCTTGCGCATTTCGGTGCGGCCGCGTTCGGTGAGCTTGGCGAGATCGATGCCGTCGATGGTGACTGATCCGGAAGTGGGCGGTGTAAGCCCGCCGAGAATGTGGAATAGAGTGGACTTGCCGGAGCCGGAGGGGCCGACGATCGACAGGAACTCGCCGCGTTCCACGAACAGGTCAACGCCGCGCAAGGCTTCAACGCTCAGGTCGCCGATGCGGTACACCTTGTGGAGTCCGCGAATCTCGATGATGGGGTTACTCATACGAGATGGCCTCGAGGGCGTCTTGCCGGACGGCCTTCAGGCCGGGGTATAGCGTACCGAGAAGTGCGCCTACCATCGCGATGGCGGTGGTGATGGGCCACCAGTCCGCCACTATGATCTGGGTGAAGGCGGGGCCGGTATAGGTATTCACGATGTGGCGCGTGCCGTAGGTAACCAGGATGCCCATGATTGCTCCGGTGATGGCGAGCACCGCGGTTTCGCGAAGCAGGATGCCGAGGATATAGCCGGGCGAAGCGCCGAGCGATTTGAGAATGCCGATTTCGCGGGTACGTTCGAGCACCGCGGTGTACATCGAGAGGAACACCACGAGGAAGCCTACGATGACGCCGAGCGCGATCACAACGCCGATGAACGGCTTCAACCCCGGGGCGTTGTCCACCGAGAACAGCGACATCCATTCTTCCACCGAGTAGATCGGATAACCAGACAACTGCGGATTGGCCTTGAGCGCGGCGACGACGGTGTTCACGTTGGCCGGTTCATCCACCTTCAGAAAGATCTGGGAAAGTTTGCCGGCGGCGCCGGACAGTTCCTGTACGGTGGTGAGCGGCAGCATCATGCGCGACAATTTGCCGGACTCATAGATGCCCGCCACCTTCCAATCGCGGTTCCACAGATTGATGGTTCCGCCCGGTTTGAGCTTCTTCTGCCGCGCGTAGCGTTCGTCAATGATGATCTGACCCGGACCGGTGATGGGTCCGCCCTTCAGGAAGCGCAGCTTTCCGGAGAGCCGCTCGAATTTTTCGAAGTCGACGCCGGCAACGCTTTCAAGGATACCGGCGCCGGAGTTGGCGCTTCCGGTGGCCAGCACGACG
>JBGSME010000292.1:0-4335 GCA_041740335.1 Bryobacteraceae bacterium
GAGATCGACCGTCCGTAGAAGATGTTCATCGGTTAGTATAAAGTGGTCTGGCCTTGACGGAATGGAGTTGATTCCGAGCCGAAGAACTTCTGAACCCATTCAATGCACCGGCTGCACATTTCCGTTCTGATAGACACGACAATATAGAGATGAACCAAGGAGTATGGAGATGAAACTGGCGAGAGCTGCGCTGCTTCCAATAGACTCGCGCAAGACGGACACGCTACGGCGCTGGAGGATCGCGAGCTCCTTCCAGGTTTGGGGCCGCGCCTTGGCGGCCTTTGCGCTTCTCAGCTCGGCGGCGGGAGCTTGGGCCCAAGTGAATGTGGGCGAACACAAGCCCGAAACCAACCTGCCTTTCAAGATGACGACGACGGCCACTTTCGAGCTGCCATGGAGGGTGGCCTTCCTGCCGGATGGCCGCATGTTGGTGACCGAAAAGATCGGTCCCATTTGGCTGGTATCGCCGCAGGGAGAAAAGATCGCGGCGTTGTCCGGTACGCCCCCCGTCTATTGGCAGGGCCAGAACGGCATGCTGGGCGTGTTCGTATCGCCGCACTTCGCCACCGACCAGAGCGTCTACGTCACCTACATCGAGCCGGGCGAGTATGGCGGGAGCCAGGCGTTGGCGCGCGGAAAGCTGGTTACCGGACGTGTGAACAGGCTGGAAGATTTCACCGTGTTGTGGCGCCAGATGCCGAGGGGCAAGGGCGGGCAGGCGGGCGGGCAGGTTGTCTTCGCGCCCGATGGGCAATCGCTGTTCATGACCGTTGGTGATCGCCAGCGAATGACCCCAGCCCAGGATCCCAACCAGCCCGTAGGCAAGATTCTTCGACTGACGCTCGATGGCAAACCGTTCCCCGGCAATCCTGGCTTCGGCAAGACCGGCGCGGCCACCATTGCTCTGATTGACCCGCCACGCGACACCGAACTCGCCAAGACAGCGAAGACCGTGAGCACCTATACCTTTCCCGGTCCCAACCTGACGCCCGCGGAAACCTGGGCGAGCGGCTTCCGCGCGCCCTATGGACTGGCGCTTTCCCCGGCCGGCGAACTCTGGGAGGTGGAACACGGCCCCCGCGGCGGGGACGAGCTGAATCTGATCGAAAAGGGCAAGAACTACGGCTGGCCCGTCGTCTCCTACGGCAAGAACTATAACGAGGTGCCCATTCCCAGCCACGACGCGCGACCGGAATTTACGCAGCCGGTGCTCTATTGGGTTCCGGTGGTCGCCCCGGGGAATCTGATGTTCTACCGTGGCAGCAAGACGTTCCCCCAATGGGACGGCAGCGGCTTTATCAGCGGCCTGGCGACAATGTCGCTCAATCGCATCATCTTCGACGGTAAAGGCGGGGCCAAAACCGCCGAGCGCTGGGAAATTGGCAAGCGCATCCGCGATGTGGAACAGGGTCCCGATGGTTCGCTGTGGATGCTGGAAGACGCCAATCCCGGCGCTCTGATCCATGTGACGCCGAAGTGATTCCGCGCGTTAAGCACTCGTTACTTTGGCGCGAACGGTGGCGGGATCAAGGAATCCGAACTGGCTGGTTCTTCAATTGATTTATGTTGCGCCTCACGCCCGGGCGGCCAGGACCTGAGTCTGAACGCCACCGGGAATCGGCTGGGCGTTGAACTTCACCGACACGAGACGTGAAACGCCGGGCTCCTGCATAGTGACGCCGTAGAGGGACTGGGCGGCTTCCATGGTCCGCTTGGCGTGGGTGATGATGACGAACTGGGTTTGTTCGGACATGTCCTTCAGCAGACCCATCAAGCGTTGAATGTTCGGCTCGTCGAGCGGGGCGTCAACCTCGTCGAGAATGCAGAACGGGCTGGGAGTATATTGGAAAATCGCCATCAGCAGCGACAACGCGGTGAGCGCTTTTTCGCCGCCCGATAGCAACAGAACGTTCTGGAGGCGCTTACCCGGCGGCGACGCGATGATGTCGATACCGGAATCGTTGAGGTTGGCTTCGTCGGTGAGGCGCATTTCGGCGCTTCCGCCGCCGAACAACTTGGTGAACGTCTCGCTGAAGTTTTTGTTGATGACGCCGAAGGCGTCGGCGAAGCGGCGGCGTGACTCGACGTCGATCTCCTGGATCGCCTTTTCGGTGTCGCGGATTGAGTCGAGGAGATCCTGGCGCTGGGTATTGAGGAAGTCATAACGCTGCTGGGCTTCCTCGTATTCCTGGAGCGCGTCGGCATTCACGGGACCGAGATTCTCAATCTTGGTCTTGAGCGACTGATACTTGTCTTCCGCCTCGGCGAGCGCGATTTCGTCCATTTCGCCCGGTTCGGCGGCAGCCAGTTCCTCGAGCGGAATTTTGAGTTCCTTGTGACAGGTCTCATCGAGATACTTCCGCTCAGCGCGGCGCTCAACGAGCGAGAGCTCGATTTGGGAGCGCCGTTCCTGGAGAGCCTGCGCCTCGGCTCGGGCGACTTTCAGTTCCTCGTCCATGGCCGCGAGACGTTCCCGGGAGGCGTGCTCCTGCCGGGCGAGTTCGGCCACCTGGGCCTCGGTCTTCTCGATCTCGCCGGAGAGCTTGGCGAACGCCTCATCGAGCCCGACGTTGTCGGCGAGCAGCCGGGCGCGGGCGGCGCCAAGATTTTCGATCATGGTGGCGATTTCGGTACGCCGCCGCGTCAAATCGGAGACCTGCGCATCCAAGCGCATCTGGGCGTTCTTCTCGGCGCGGCGGCGTTCTTCGAGCTCCGCCATTTCGACGCGCAGCACCGAATGCTCTTCGGCCAAGCGGGCCACCTGATGCTGCACATCTTCGAGCAGGGAGCGCGCCTCGGCGAGCGTTTCTTCGTGAGCCGCGCGGGCCACTTCTTTCTCCTCGACCATCCGCAAGCTGTCGGCCCGGCGCTGCTCAGCCTTCTCCCCTTCCTTGGTCAGCCGGTCGAGTTCGAGACGGGAGACCGAGATGCGGGAATTGGTGCGTGAGAACTCCTCGGAGAGGCGGCGCACTTCGTGATCGAGGGCGAGCACCTGGCGCTCCTCGCCTTGCTGCCGGGTGCGGGTCTGTTCGAGCTCCTGGGACAACTGGGCGATGCCGGTTTCGAGTTCCTCAAGCCGCGCGGTGGCCGCTTCCAACTCAAATTGGCGTGTCTTCCACTGTGAGCTCAACTCGCGGAGTTCGCGCTTCAACGCCAGCGGACCGCTGCCGGTTTTGCGACCGCCGCTGACGGCGTGCCCGTGATAGCAGACGCCGTCGGGGAGGAGAAAGTAGAAGTCCGGATACTGGCGGGCGAGCCGTTGCGCGGCACTACGATCCTCGGCCATGAAGCAGCGGGACAGGCGTGGCAGCAGAGCGGCTGGCGCCTGGGTGAGTCCGTTGGTGAGGCGGAGCACGTTGCTCAACCGCGCCACAATTCCGGTTTCGGGTCCGATGACGGGTTCATTGGCCGGGGCGGACGCGTAGGGATCGCCGGGTTCGGGATGAACAAGGAACGAAGCGCGGACGTCGAGGTCGGTACGCATCAAATCAATCCCTGCTTCGGCTTGTTCCCAGCTTTTGACGAGGACGTACTCGAGCTCTTCGTGGAGGAACTCTTCGGCGGCCTTTTCGTGGGCGGCGTCGACTTCGACGAAGTCTGCGAGGACGCCGAGGGGCTTCAGGCCGTGCGTCTGCCCGTGCTCGAATGCAGTAAAGAGACGCTTTACAGATTCTGTCGTATATGCGCGGTGAGAAAGGATTTCCTCAAGCGAGTCCTTGCGCGCTTTCAAGCGTGAAGCCTCGTGCCGGGCGGCGTCGAGAGAGCGGCGAGTTTCGGTGGCGTTGGCTTTGCGGGATTGCAGGTCTTCTTCGATCCGGCGGCGGCGATCGCCGAGCGATTCGAGCTCGGACTGTCGCATGACCAACTTTTCGGAGAGCTCTTTTTTCTCACCCTCAAGCCGTTCGAGGTCGGCCGACGCCATTTGATCTTCGCGTTGGAGGTGGTTGCGATCGCGTTCGAGCGATTGGAAGTAGCCCTCCATTTGGGCGAGTTGATTCTTCAGCGAAGATACTTCACCTAAGATGCGAAGCGCGGACTGGCGACCGCTCTCGATCTGTTGTTGGCGCTCGCGCAAGCCGGCTTGGAGCGAATCGCGCTCGCGAGCCTTTTCGTCGAGGCGGAGCCTGGATTCCTCGCCTTGCTGCTCCAGCTCGCCGAGGCGGGCGGCGTGGGCCTGAGCCTCTTCGGTCAGTTGCGCCAAGCGCACTTCGAGGGACTGGGCTTCGGTTTCGCCCTGAGTGACGCGGCTCTCGATCGAGGCGATCTCGCGGCCTTGGCCGTCGATTCTGCCGCGGGTCCGCTCGCTTTCCAAGCGAAGCTGCGAGAGCTTTTCGC
>JBGSME010000293.1:0-3839 GCA_041740335.1 Bryobacteraceae bacterium
GGATGCGATGAGGCGGACGGAGCCACCCTCGCAGGTCCGGAAAGATGCGCCGCGCGGCGGCGACATGCACGGCATAGGCGATGGCGGCTCCGGCAAGGGTTCCGCCGCCGAGTGCGATTACGGCGCGGTTGGCTGGCAAACTGTAGACGGCGGCCAGCAGACACGCGTTCACACAAAGTTGCGGCAGAATGGCGATTCCGAATTGTCCATAAACACTCAGCACTGCAGCGATGGAGCCGGCCAAAACATAGAACGTGGCTGCGATCGAAATTAGGATCAGATAGCTCGGTAGGAGCTGTGCGCCGGATGCGGCCAGTCCCGGGGCGATCAATCGGGAAATCGGCCCGGTGGCGAAGGTAACCATGGCGATAACCATGGCGCCGGCCAGCGCGAGGGCCGCGTGGATCGCGAGGAAACCGGACCACGCGGCGTTGTTGCCCCTGGCCGCGCGGAGCCCCGTGAAAAGAGGAACCGTGATGTGAGGAATCAACTGCCCCACCAGCATCTGCGAAGCGATCAGAAAGACGCTCTGGGAAAGCCGAAAGGCATCCAGTTCCGGTCCTGCCCCATACTTCCGCGCGAGCAGAAGTTCGAGCAGGAAAGCGAGGCCGGAACTGGCGAATGAGAGGGCGACGAGCCGGACTAGCAAAGCTTGGGATCAGCCGCGTGGAACGAGATCGGATTTAGACTCACCGCGGTAGTGCTTGTAGTATTTGCCATAGTAACCGTAGTAATAGTAGCTGTCGCTGATTTCGCGGTGCACCTCGTTGAGGACGATGCCGACGATGTTTGCGCGAAGGCGGTTGAGTGTGGAGATGACGCTTGCCACGCCCTTCCGCGACGTCTGGCCGGCGCGGGCCACGATGATTACTCCATCGGCGGCGGCCGCCATCTGGAGAGGCTCAGGGAAGCCCAGGAGGGGCGGCGCGTCGAGAATGATCAGGTCGTATTCCCTGGCGGCGTCGTCGAGAACCCGCTGGAGGCCGCGGCCAACCAGATCGGCTGCGCGCCGCGAGATGGAGCCGGCCGGAAGTATATCGAGTCCTGACACGCTATCCGGATGGAGCAGCACTTCGCGCCAGGACAGATTCTCAAGCAGTACGTCTGAGAGGCCGACGGTGTTGGGGAGGGCGAAGCGCTTGTGGATGGACGGGCGGCGCAGGTCGCCATCAATGATCAGCGTGCGATGGTGCTGCTGCGCATGAGCGACCGCGAGGTGGATGGCGATGGTGGACTTTCCCTCTGACGGCGAAGCGCTCGTGACGAGCAGCGTCTTAAACTGGCGTTCGAAATCCGAGAGAAGGATTGAGTTGCGGAGGGTCCGGATCGCTTCTTCGTAGGTGGAGAGACTCCGTGCGCTGTCTGAGGCATTGTCGCCGTTCGAACCGGTGACGGTGGCCAATTGGGACCGCCACGGTTTCACCTGGGGCAACGTCCCGACGACAGGCGTGTGTAGGGAACGGAACGCCTGCTCGGGATCCCGAATTGTGTCGTCAAGGGTGTCGCTGATGAGTGCGTAGCCCACCGCGAACATCAGCGACAGCAGGAATGCGACACCGAGATTGAGGCCGATGCGCGGGAAGACTGGCTCCAGCCCGGGGCGAGCCGGGTCGGCGATGCGGATGGAGGAATTCTGGAAGCTGGCGTTGATGCCGGCTTCCTTGATCTTGCGCACCAGTTCTTCGTAGAGACGCTTGTCGGCGTCGGCTTCGCGCTTTATCGTTTGGTATTCGAAAGATCGGGAGTTAACCCGGTCAAACTCATTCTTCGCCTCGGCAACGGACTTTTCGAGCATCGATTCCCGTTCCGCGGCCTGTCTATATTCGATTTCCACCCGCTCCAGGATGTTCCTCTTGGTCTGGTCGAGCAGGCGCTGCATTTCGTTTACCTGGGCTTGCGCGCGGCGGAACTCGGGGTGATTGGCCCCAAAGCGGGCGCGGACATCGGCGAATTGCTGGCTGGCCAGATTGTAGTTCTGAGTCAGTTTGTCCAAGGACTCGCTCTGCGAAGAGATGTAGGCAGCTTCGAGCGATGAGCCCTGCTGGATGGACTTCAGTGCGGCTTCGCGGCGAACGCGATCCGCCTGCGCGGTAGTGTACTCGCTATTGAGTTGCACCAGGCGGGAAGCGAGGATATTGGTTTTCTCTTCGGGGTTGATGACGTTCAATTCCCGTTCGAATTTCAGCAGTGCTTCCGAGGACCGCTCCATCTTGGCGCGCAGCTCTTCCTGCTGTCTTTCCATGAACTGAGAGAGTCCGCTGGCGGCGCGATAGCGGATGTTGTAGGTATGCTCCAGATAGGATTGCGCGATTCCGTTGGCGACATCGGCGGCGAGTTGCTTGTCCTTGGAGCGATAACTGAGTAGCAGCAGATAGGTGTTGGGTGGCCGGGAGACCTTCAGTTTCTTGAGAATGACTGGAGTTTCCGCCGCGCCGGGATCCTGTTTGAGTTCGTCTTTCCAATCCTCGTCTTCCCGTTCCCGGAGGCCGTACTTTTCGGCAACCGGGCGCAGGACGGAATCCGACTGGATGAGGCGCGTTTGCGTCGCCAGAAACTGATCGGCGTCGTTGTTGGTGGCCTGCATGGCCTCCTGGCCGAGGATGAGCGTCGGCATCCGCCGGTCGACGTCAATGGTCGCGGTGGATTCGTAGATCGGCGTCAGGCGATAGGAGACGATCAACATGAGCAGCGTAGCGGCAACAACGAACGCGGCAATACGCCAGCGGTTCCGCCGAAGCACCCAAAGATAGTGGGAGAGCGGAATCGACGGCGCTTCCACTTCGATATCCCAGCCGGGCGGCAGTGGAGCCGGAGGGGGAGAAGAGAGCGTTGGAAGGTAGGGCGATTCGGGTGTCATCGTCTCCAGACGAGGGCCGTCGCCCCCGCGGTGCTGCCGAAAAGGACGATCCGGTCAAGCACGGTCATGCCGATACGTTTTTTACTGTTGTCTGGAACATAGAGGACGTCGTTCGGTTCGAGAGCAACGTCGGGCGACAGGCGCTTCATGATTCTGTGCAGTTCCACCGTGATCTCTTCCTTGCCGGAAGGCCCCGATGTCTCACGGTAAATGTAGGCCTGTTTGCTGGCATACGAGGAAAGCCCTTCCGCGATCGCGATCATCTTAAGGACGGTGATATGGTCTTTGTCGCGAACGGGGATGGCGCCAGGCTTACGCACGTTGCCGGCGATATAGATCTTGGATGCCTCCGGAACGCGGATCTCTTCGCCGCCGGTCAACTTCACATTTGACTCCGGATCGGCCCGATCGATCAGGCTCGGAATCGAAATGCGGATCGGTTCCGCCGCGCCGGACCGGGTCACGAGGATCTCCGACGACGCAAATTCACTGATTCCTTCCGCCCGGGCGAGTGCTTCAAGCAGCGTAACGGGCCCATAGGCCTGGAATGTAGTAGGTTTGCGAACGGCGCCCATCACGCTTATCGGCCGCGAGTAATACTCGGCCACGGCGGCCTTTACGATCGGCTGGACGAGGATCTGTTCCTCCGCTAATGCGGTGGCGATCAGCTTTTCAAGGTCGGCGGGCAGCAGCCCGCTGGCGTGAATGGCGCGCTTGATCATCGGGAGGGAGAGGTTGCCTTCGGTGTCTACGCGAAAGGTACGGGTAAGTTCCGCCGAGTCATAAACCGACAGGGCGATAAGGTCGGAAGGGCCGATAGGCTGCACCGGGAGGTTGGGCAGGCGCTCCTGTGCTTGAACCACCCCAAGAAACGTGGTGAGCGCGATGGCGATAGCAAACGGCCGCATGATTTTCCCCGATCGGGACCCAGTCCGGCGGCGCCGGGAGTCCAAAGAGACTATTGTAAGTCTTTGGAGCGCCC
>JBGSME010000294.1:0-4547 GCA_041740335.1 Bryobacteraceae bacterium
GTCTGGAAAGCCTCCGGGGCGTCCGCCCCTCCGCCCGTGCTGCGCCGCGGGAGGCTGGTCGGGCTCATGCTTGCCTCCACCGGCGGGGAGCTTCCACAGGCCTTTCGCGAGGAAGTCGTACCCGATCTCGACGCCGCCGGAGTCGATCCGGTTCAGCCAAGAAATCCGGGAGCGCCTGCCTATGCCGTGGTGCCGGTATACAAAGAATTCGTTCGTTGGCCGACCCGGCCTAAAGATTCGACGGCGGAACCCGATCTTCAAGCTATCGGCTGTTCGTTCGCATCTGGAGGAGGACTGTGGGATTCGCTGACTTAGCCCCGAATTTTGATAAAGGCAACTCCAGTTCCAAAACCGAGGCAGGGGAGGCCGGTTCCGCCACTGTTGCTCTCGAAGAGGGGCTCGCCGCTACCGCGCTCGCGTTTGAGGATTACCGCGCCGTAATCCGCCATTGCTCGCGAATCGTCCAGGTGGAGCAGGATCATTTCGAAGCCTGGTTCAATCTCGGCTTTGCCCGCCAGCAGGTAGGGGAATTCGAGGAAGCCGTATTTGCCTACCACCGCTCCTCGCGCATTCGCCCCAACGATCCAAGGCCGCTCGTCAATCTTGGTTTGGTCCGCCAGACGCTCGAAGACCTCGATGGCGCCCGCGAGGCGTATCGGGGCGCCCTCGATGCCGATCCCGACCACGCGCAGGCTCTTTGGAACCTGGGCTTGCTGGTGGAGTCCACCGGCGCTGCCGGCGAGGGTGACATCGAAGCGGAAGCTCTCTTCGCCCATCTCTCGACCCTGCTGCCTGGCGATGAAGATGTCTGGTTTCGCCTGGGGCTTGCCCGCCTTCGCGCCGAAGATGCCGAGGGCGCCATCGTTGCCCTCGACGTCTGCCTCAAGCTCAAGCCCAACTGGAAAGAAGCGCAGCTGAATCGAGGCTTGGCGCTTGCCGCGTGCGCCCGTCACGAAGAGGCCAAACAGGTGCTCAGCCGGATCCTCCAGTCGGACCCTTCGTCGGAGGAAGCCCTCTGCGGCCTTGCCTCGGTCGCCGTCGAGAGCGCCGATTGGGATACCGCCCTTTCGGTTCGCAAGCAACTGCTCGAGACGCGCGGCTCGCTGCCTGAACTCACCTACAATCTCGCTCTCGCCCTCGATCAACAGGGGCGCACCGAAGAAGCCGTGCGCTTCTACTGTGAGGCGATCAAGGAACGGCCGAAGTTCCCCGAGGCGCTTCTCAATCTCGGGCACGCGCTCGACAAGCTCGGCCGTCACACTGAGGCCGTGGAGTGCTGGAAGCGCGCCATGGGCCTGAATCCCGCCTACGCCACCGCTTACTTCCGCGCCAAAGAGTGAGGCGGAGTCCGCCGTACTGGCAGTTGACGTCCGTAAAATGTACCGCGCAACGCGCCCTGTCCAGGGTGCCCGTTGCGCGGTTTTGTTTCTGGCGTCCGGGCAACGGTACTAGGCGCCACCCCTACGCAGGCTAGGGCGAAACAAAACCCAACCCGCAAGACTTACGGGATATGTCCTTGCCCGACTTTGGTACATGCTGAAGATGAGCCAAGCCATGAGAATCAAGTCCAACCGGCGGCGCGGTAACGCGCTCATTGAAATGTCGCTGATGATCGTTCCCCTGTTCGGACTATTGTTCGGCATTGTGGATTTCGGATTCGCGATTTTTATCCGCAGCACCCTGCAGCACTCGGTTCGTGAAGGGGTGCGTTACGCGGTGACGTATCAGCTGGTGTCCGGGATGTGCCAGGACGATTCGATCAAGGAAGCAGTGAAGACGCAAGCGATGGGTTTTCTTTCCGATGCCGCGCATGCCAACAAGATCAAGATCCGGTACTACGATCCGACGACGTTCAACGAAGTATTGGCGCCGCAGGGGAATTCGCCGGGCAACATTGTGGAGGTGGCGGTGGAAGCTTACCAGTACAGTTGGCTGGCGCCGTTGTTCTGGTCATCGTCGCCATTGTATATACACGTCCGGGCTTCGGACAGGATGGAGGGACTGCCGGGCGGCGGAGTCGCGCCGTGCCGGTAGTTGCAGGATATGGAAGACAGCGCAAGGAGGAATAAAGGGATGCGCAGGAATCAACGAAACCGCCGCGGAAACACGCTGCTCGAATTCGGACTGGTGGCGATCTTTCTGGTGCCGCTTTTTCTCGGCACCGTCAACCTCGGACTGAATCTGGGACGGAGCGTTCAAGTGTCGCAGGTGGCCCGTGACGCCGGCCATCTGTATGTGCGGCAAATGGACTTCTCGTTGTCTGGCAGCAAGGATTTGCTGGTGAAGTTGTCGAGTGGTTTGGGGATGACAGCCAATGGCGGCAATGGGACGGTGATCCTGTCGCGCGTCATGAAGATCGGCCCGGCCGAATGCCAGGCCGGGACGGGGAGCACCAGTTGCGCCAACCTGGGCAAGGCGGTATTCACGCAGCGCCATACCATCGGCAACACGTCGTTGAAAAGCAGCGAATTCGGAACGCCCGCGGCGGGGATCGTGCTGACCTACGCGGTGAACTCGGAAGGCTTGAATGTGGGTGACATCCGGGCGTCGGATTATACGACGAATGCGTCGGCGGAAGCCGTCGGCTTCACGTCGATTCTACCGGGGATGCTGAATGGCGAGACGGCCTATGTGGCCGAGGCGTACTTCTCCTCGCCGGAGTGGAATTTGGAACAAAACTACACCTCGACGGCGCCTGGCGTCTACGCGAGGTCGATCTACTAAACGAAATTGACCTGACCGGGCGCGCCGCCGCACGGTCAAGGAGAAAGCTGCCATGCGAAACTCAACTCATTCCAATCGCCGACGAAAAGGATTCGCGATCATCCTGACGGCGTTGATGCTCACCTTCATTGTGCCGATGGTCGGGCTCGCGATCGACGCCGGCATTCTGTACTCGGTCCGTGCGCGAATCTCAGCCGCCTCCGACGCGGCGGCGCTGGCTTCTGCCCGCGCTTTGGCGACCGGGCTGACGATTCAGGAACAGGAGGCAAGCGCGATCGCGCGTGCCCAAGCCTTCTTCGCCGCCAACTTCCCGACGGGTGCGATGGAAACGAGCGCACCGACGGTGAGCGCGCAGGTGGTGGAAGTAAACAACGTCACGCGTCAGGTGACGGTGTCGGCCGGGGTGACGCCGCCGGTGTACTTCATGCGGTATCTCGGCTGGGGCTCCGGCGCGAAGACCATGCGCGTGAACGTGACCGGCCAGGCGTCGCGCCGCGACATCAATCTGATGATGGTGATTGACCGGTCCGGATCGCTGGGCTCGGCAGGCGCTTGCGACGATCTGGAAGTGGCCGCTCAGGCGTTCACCAATCTGTTCGCCAATCAGCGGGACCGCTTGGGGCTGATCACCTTCGGTGGATCCTACAAGCTCGACTATCCGCCAACTAAGTTCTTCAAGACTTCGCCGTCGCTGAACGAGGAGATCGGCAAGATCTATCCTGGCGGATGCAACGGCTGGACGGGGTCGGCGCAGGGGTTGTGGCAGGGCTATCAGGAACTGGTGACCCTCAACGAGCCGGGCCGTTTGAATGTGATCCTGTTCTTCACCGACGGCCAACCGAACACGATCACCAATGATTGGCCGTTGGACGTGGACGGAACGCCGGGCACCTCCAATATGACGCGCTGCTACGACTGGCAGCACGGCAAGAGCTACTCGCAGTCTGGTTATGATCCGTCGAATCTGACCTACCGCGGCTACATCGCCCAGAACATCAACAGCGGCAATACCGACGGGGTTCGCGGGCACGAGGCTGGCTCCATCCCAGCCGACGATCCGGGCAAGGTGACGATACCGAATGGCTACTCCGGCTCGAGCAAATCGAGCAGCAGCGATTGCTGGTGGCGATCGGGCGGGTATGTAGAGCGGGATGTTCCCTATTACCCCGATACGGACCTTTACGGCAACTCGATGTTCGGGTTCAAGTCGGTGACGACCTGGAGTTCGGGTCCCTACGCGGGCAAGGTGCGGTACGGAAGCGGTACGACGGGGATCAATGCCGCCAAGAACGCGGTGGACAACGCGGCGCAGCGCATCCGCAACAAGGAAGGCGCGCCGGGGCTGACGACGATGATTTACGCGATCGGCCTGGGCGGAGTGGGCGAAGCCGAGTCCGACATGCTTGAGCGGATCGCCAACGATCGCGACAGTAACATCTTCGATCCCAACGCGCCGGAAGGCCTGTATGTGTACGCGCCGAATCCGGCGGCGTTGAACGAGGCGTTCGTGCGGATCGCTTCTGAGATTCTTCGCTACTCGCTGTAAGCGGCGAGAGCGAAACCAAGTTCCCTTCGGTCGGGAAGTCTGCCCCGCCGGGCAGCCGGTTCGCCGGTTGTCCAGCGGGGCCATTTTTTTCTCTCACCCGATTCGCGCTCACCGATAAGGTAGGCGTGGAACCACAACGCCTCACCCGAAAACGACGCCGCGGATTCGCGCTGATTCTCACGGCGCTGATGCTGGTTTGGATTCTTCCTTTGGTGGGTCTGGCGATCGATGCGGGGATCCTCTATGCGGTGAAGGCGCGGCTGCAATCGGCCTGCGA
>JBGSME010000295.1:0-5113 GCA_041740335.1 Bryobacteraceae bacterium
GGTGGGAGAGGAGCCCAGCGCGCCGGTCGAATTGCTGAGAATCGACAGCCAACTCGCGCTCGAGCTCACGGTGCGCGCGCAGTCCGCGGGTGCGGTGACGCTCACCGTCCCATCGGCCCCGCCAGCCGGAACGTTCGTGGAGGCCTGCGAGAGCGCGAAGCTGCATCCGGCTGGATTCTGGGTTACCGTGTGGTTGATCCCCGCCACCGGGAAACTCGAGCCTCGGCGGATGCCCGTGGTATTCGCGGCGATCGAGTAGTTCACAGTTCCGTTGCCAACGCCGCTGGCGCCGGAAGTGATGGTGATGAACGATAGGGGCACGCCCGTGCTCCACGCGCAGCCCGCGTTCGCCGTGACGTTTACCGAGCCGGTTCCGGCGGCGTCGGAGACCACCGCGACTGTGGGGTTGATCGCGAACCCACAGGAGCCATTCTGTGTGATCGTTCGGTCGATCGCCGCGATGCGGATCGTTCCGAAACGCGCTGTGCCATACGGATTCGTCAGTGCCGTGAGCGTGATGGTCGCCGGACCTGTTCCCGAAAACACCGAGGGAATCACCCAGTCCGTGAAGTTCTCTACCGTCCACGGACAGCCCGCCGCGGTGGTCAGGGTTGCATCTACGCCGCCTCCCGCCGCGGGGAAAGCCGGCGTTGTCAGCGTGTAGGTGCAGGAGCCCGCCGCTTGCGTGATCGTGACCGGTTGTCCCCCAACAGTGATGGTGCCCGTGCGGGAAGCACCAGAATTGGAGGCGATGTCAAAGCTGATCACTCCCGTGCCGGTCCCTGTGCTTCCCGCGACCAGGGAAAGCCACCCGGCTCCGGAAGACGCCGTCCATGCGCACCCCGACGGTGAGGTCAAACTGATGACACCGTGCGAAGCTCCCGACTGGAAGAACACTTGCGGGATGAACGTGAAGTAGGTGCATGCCGGCGTCGCGTCGTCGATCCGCGCGGCAAACCCGTCACTGGGCCGTCCGAGTTGCTCCAGGACTCCGTTGGTCACCGGAAACGGATTGCTCCCGGTCTCGCCCGTCACGAATACGCTGCTGGTGGAATTGACCGCGAGCCCGCGAACGATTTCATACTCCCGGCCTCCCAGGTAGGTAAGGTATGGAAACGCCGAACCGGTTGGGTTCACTTTGGCCACGAAGCCATCTCGCGCCGCTTCGCTGCCGGCATACACGATTTGGTTATTGCTGGGATCGATGGCGAGAAGACGGACGTTCGCGGTGCCCGGAATCGCAGTCAAGCGAACCCAAGTTCCTCCACCATCGGTCGACTTGAAACCGCCGCAGTTGGTTCCCGCATAAACCACGTTGGCGTTGGCCGGGTCCACGGCGATACGCGCGGAGCTGCACCGGTTAGGGAGTCCTCCCGATCTGTCCTGCCAGTTCAACCCGCCATTCACCGAACGGTTCACCCGCCCCCCAGCCACGGCGTAAACCACCGTCGAGTCCGACGGCGCGTAGGCCAGATCGTTGGTGGCGGTGCTGCTCATTCCGGTGTTCGAGGGGGACCACGATGCCGCGCCGTTCGTGCTCCGAAACGCGCCCGATGTCGTTGCCACCAACAGGTTTTGCGGGTTGGCCGGATCCATGGCCATGTCACGAACCGAAAGGTTGGTCAGCCCCGCGTTCATAGCCGTCCAGTTGGCGCCGCCATCCGTCGTCTTATAAACCCCTCCGACATTGGCAAGACCGACGTAGGCGATGTCGGCATTGGTAGGGTCCACGACCACCGCCCAGTGATTCCGGTCCGAAGGCGGCAGGCCAGTGAGAATGCTCGTAAACGTTCCGGAAGCCCCCGCGCTGGTGGACTTGTAAAGGTTCGACGTGGTTGCCAAATACACCGTCGCAGGTGCCGACGGCGAGAATGCAATCGACTGCACGCTCCCGGAAATCCCGGTGCCTACCCACTGCCACGTCGCGCCGCTATCGGTGGAGCGCATCGGCCGGGTGCTGGAGCCCATAACAATGGTCGATGGGGTCCCTGGCTGAAAAGCGAACGCCTCAACGCTCACCGGATTTGCTGTGCCGGTGCTGCTGAACGTGTTCGCGAAGCTCCCGCCCCCATTGGTGCTCTTTGCCAGGATCGTATCAGCCCCAACATGCTGAGCCTGGACCGCGCCCGTAACCGCGAGGCTGCTGTAGGTCTGGCCCCCTACATAGGCGTTGCCGCCAGTATCAACGGCAATGGCGAGCGCTTCTTCGAAGTACGGGCCGCCGAGGTAGGTTGCATATGAGCGTGCAGTGCCGGCGGCGTTGATCTTGGCGATGAATGCTTCGGAGTCGCCGCCGTGGGTTGCCTGGATGGGACCAAGCACCGGAAAGTTGCTGGAGAACGTGTTTCCCGCGAGATAGGCGGCCCCAGCCGTGTCCGCAGCCACGGCCCAGCAACGATCGTAGCCGCTTCCCCCCAAGTAGTGCGAGTAGAGCCGGGACGATCCGTTGGCGGCGTATTTCGTGATGTAGCAGTCGGAGCCTCCACCATAGGCGGCCTGCACGCCGCCACTATTGGCCAGTCCATCTCCTGCCTCGCCGGCCACATAGGCGGCCCCCGCGCTGTCCAAAGCGATGCCGTGGCCCAAGTCACTGCCGGTTCCGCCGAGGTAGGTGGAGAAGAGCCGGCTGTTTCCCGTCGCGTTCAACTTCAGCACGAAGAAGTCTTGTGCTCCGCCACTGGCTGCCTGAAGGGGGCTCGCGGTGGGCAGGTTTGTCGAAAGCGTCCATCCGGTGACCCAAACGGACCCATCGGTCTTATTCACAGCCAGCGCTTCGGCTCGATCACTGCCCGAGCCCCCGTGGTAGGTCGAGAAGACCAATGCGTTGCCCGCGCCATTCAGCTTGGCAACGACAACATCGTCGAGGCCGCCGTTGGCTCCCTGTACGCCCCCAACCACGGGGAAGTCGTTCGAAGTGGTGTAACCCGCAATGTACACGTTCGGAGGGTTGGCCCCCCCCGTCCAGCCCGATACCGAATCCGTTATCGACTCCGGCACCGCCGATGTAGGTGGAGAACACCAAAGAGGTGCCGGCTGGATTCAGCTTAGCCACGAAGATATCTCCGCCTCCGGCATAGCCCCCGGAGAACCCGGCTCCGATTTCAGGGAACTCGGTGGAAAAGGTGTCCCCGGTAATATAAGCGTTACCCGCACTATCCACGGCGATCGCCCGGCCGCGATCGGTGCTGGTTGCACCGAGAACGCTCGAGTAGACAAGCACGGGATCTACAACCAGAGGTTTCTTTCTGTCGTAGCTGGCAAGTTCGAAGGTAACCCGATCGCCCCGCATCGCGTACCGTCCTTCCACCTCCCGCCGCGCTCCGTCCTCAGACGTCTGGTAGACGAGGGGTTTTCTCCAGCGCAGGTTACCTGCCTCGGTGTCAATCTCCAGGTCCCCGGACTCTCCGGAGCGAACCGACCGGGCTCCCTCGAACTGCCATTCCACTTGCCTAGGGTCTGCGCCCGGCGCTATCACTAAGTCATACTCGAGTTGCGATTGGTTCCCGTAATAGACAAGATCGATTCCGGGATACACTCCCTCGTACCGGACCCGCTCGTAGGCCGCGACACCGGTAACCCAGCGCTTCGGGTCGTTGCCTTTCAAGTAATGGACCTGTCCGGGCAGTTGCCGGTCGGCCTTACCCTCGACGCCCGCCCGTGCGTTGACTAAACGCATCCGGATATTGGCTATCTTACCCGGTCCCCCAAGTCGCACCAGAGCCTCACCGGAGGAAACGTAGAACGAATAACCGGGTCCACGCGAGCGAAAGGAGTACCGGGACTCCCATTGCCCCCGGTTTTGCTCGAACTGCAGCGGTAGCTTGCCGAACTGGGTGTTCGCCCAAACGAGGCCGCCGTCAGCCCGGTTGAGACCTTCGGGTAACTTCGCGCTAACTTGGTCTGAGCCCGGGCGGGGCGGCTTCTGTCCGGACTCTGTCGGCGTAGCCCCAGGCAAGGCGGTGCCGGTGAACGCGATCGCGGCAACAAGAGAGTAGGTAGGTAGGCTCCGATTCATCGCATCAGTATAAGGGTTGTCTATCCCGGCGTCAACCGGCAACCTTTTACAAAACACATTTTAATTATGAGAACCAGATAGCCGCGCGCGGATGAAGAAGATCCGCCGTCGATGCGAAGTAGTAACAACCGCTATCCTCGGCGCACGGGAGTGAGTCATTGCAATGCGGATAGTTGACTTGATCGACATTGTTAGTGCTCTTGAGCGAGCCACTCTGCTAACCCGAGGCGTTGCGCGTGGAATCGAAGGAGACTAGGTCTGACAATAGCTTCCAGCCATTCAAGCTCCCTGTCAAGTTCGGATTCACGAAAGATGATACAACAGGTGCGAGGTTTATCTTGACCGACCAGTTTAGGCTGTACGCCCCTCGCGGCGGTTGCCTCCTGGCCGTAGACATTGAGCCTGCAATTGCTGGTACCGACTGGGGTGACATCATCGCTGGCAGGTTGGGGCCGGCCGATCGAGGCATCGAGCCAGCATTTCACTGAGAGCCGACGATTGGGAGTACTTTCGGAATTTTTCCGCCGAGCGGACAGGACCTGGATCATGCTGCGCCTCCGGCTCGATGAGGTTGGCGCCTCCGGCTCGATGTTCAGAAAACGACGTTTTCAGGTGATCGCCTACAGCCACCGACTGCCATCGCAATTGTCTCGCGGACTCCGCTGACATCGTCGCGGAACTTTTACCTGAGAACACTCTTGTCCAGGGACAGCTTTCGAGCCATTAGAAGGGTAACTGGAACGGCACAGCAGGACACTCCCGCTCCGAATCGTGCTTCCTCCCTGTCCAGGGACGATCCATCACAAACAAAAAAAATAGCTAACTCCATAACCCCAAACCACTTCCCAGTTCCGGGTTCGCCGGAGCCCGCACCCGCCCCGTAAATTTGAACACGGAGGCAACCATGTCAAAACGCAAGAAAGTCCGCTTCACCATCAACCGCTTCAAAACCCCGCAAGCGCCGTCGAGCGCCACAAAACCCGCCAAGCCCAGTTCCCTCGGCCCGGTGACACCCGGACCAGCAAACAAAATCCTTCTCAACGCCGTTGAGAAGGGCCTAACCGCCCAAACCATCCTCCTTCCCGGCGAGAACGCCGA
>JBGSME010000296.1:0-2516 GCA_041740335.1 Bryobacteraceae bacterium
TCCTTTCTGCGGACGATGTCTCTTCCCAATCCTACGGGTGAAGCGGAAAATTAAAAAATAGATAGATACAATGGAACCATTCGTAAAAACCGATATATCCTGGTGGCATGGAATGGCTGAACTACCATCACCTTCTCTACTTCTGGACCGTGGCGCGGGAAGGCAGCGTCACCGCGGCGTGCGAGCGGCTGCGTCTTGCGCAGCCCACCGTGAGCGGACAGCTCCGGCTGCTCGAAGATTCGCTCGGCGAGAAGCTGTTCGTCAAAAGCGGACGCGGGTTGGCGCTTACCGAAATCGGCCAGGTCGTGTATCGCTACGCCGATGAAATCTTCAGTCCTGGGCGCGAACTGCAGGACGTGCTCAAGGGCCGTCCGGCCGGGCGGGCCATTCGCTTCCGGGTCGGCGTATCCGACATGGTTCCCAAGCTGATCGCCCCCCAGCCCCGCCCCATTGAGTTGCCATCGAATGCAGCCCCACCCGTCGCGGATCGATAGACCCCGCCGGAGGCGCCGTTACTGTAACCTGCGTCTCAGGTCCCACGTTCCAGTGGTAGTCCATGGGGATGATTCGATACGTGTACTGCGCTCCCGGTGTGAAGCTTCCTTTGTCGGCCAGCGCTGACACTTTTGGCTGGCCCACCCAGACCCACGGGCCCGAGCCTTGCCGCCGGTCCACCCAATAGTAGGTGATTCCGACCCCACTTCCGGCTGGATTGTCCGCGGGCTCCGCCCATTGGAGATCGAATTCCCCAGGCAGCGATAGCGTCGATACCGACTGCGAATTCACCTGTTGCGGCGCTTGCGTGTCTTTCTCGCCCATCACCATCGAGTCAAAACCGTTTGCTCCCGGCGCGGAGAATACGCCCACACCGGGATAGCCCGCCGCGATCGTGCTATCCGCCCACAGCAATACCGAGTGGGAACCGAAGTAAGTGTTCAGAAACCCATTGGAATAGATCGTGCGGATCTGCATGCCGTCATAGCAGCCAACCCCCCAAACCGGCCCGTTCGTGATTACGCCGCCCACTCGCTTATACGCCGCTAACTCCGCTGTGCAGCCTCCACCGGAAGGCATCTGTACGTTTCGCAATTCAACCGCATAGAACGTACCAGCGGTCACGGGACCCGTCCGCGCGTCTTGCGACGCTCGAATGAAATGCACGTATGTCCCGCCCGGGAACTTCAACGACAATGTCGTCGTTATCTCGTACTCGCTCAATCCGTTGGGTGGTAGCGTTTTCGCAATCAGCGAACCGCCGTTCCCGGCCCCGGTAAGGATCCCGTTCGCGGATAGGCCGCCATTGTGCTGCCAGTAGGAAGTGTCGATCGTGCTGAAGAGGTCCGTCTTGTAGTAGCTATAGACCGCCCGGACGCTATGTGCCATCCAGACTCCCATGCCAGCCAAGGCGGCCGCGGTCAATATGCTCAGTCGCTTCGTCCGCATCTCGATCCCTCCTCCCGGCCTTCCTACCGCGCTCCGTTCCCTGGCGTAACCTCGACAGCCCGCTTCACATCGCTCCCGCCTTCCACGAACCGATCCAGATCGAAGTTCTTCTTGCGCGCGCGAAACTCCTCTTCGATATCTACCTTTCGTGCGGAACCCTTATCGAACCGGCGCACGTCAGAGCGGCTCGCCACGGGTGCCACTGCAGCGTTGAGAGATTTCCGGTCCACCGCCACCACCTCCACAAGCGCGAACTTCCCGTCGTCGCTTTCCTCGAACCGGATCGCCAGAACCCCAGCCGGCATGCCCGAACCTGTTCGAGGCATCACCAGCGGCCGGCGCGGATCTTCATACGTTCCCGCTCCCACCATCGGCACAATCATCAGCGTACGTTCTCCTTGATTGTGAGCGCCGACAGCCTGCCCGGCTGCGATACCAGCCGTTCCCGTTACCCCCAAAAGAGCACACGCCAGCCGCTGCTTAAGTAACTTCATAACTCTTTAACCTCCAACCGCTTTACTTATGCGAAATAACTCCAGATCATCTCAAAACGAAAGCTTACCCCCCCCCTGAGACGATTTGTCAATAACAAAAGTCTATTTCTCAAATGTTTTGCTGATTTGTGTGCCTGTCCGACATTCGCAACCCCACTTGGAGCGGACAAGGGCCCACTTGGCCCAACTTGGCCCGAGGTTCGCGCATCCGCATAGAGGCCGAAAGAGGCACCCTTGTTGCCTTATGCAAGTCTTTGAATGAATGCCCCCCCACGATCAATCACAAACAGAAAAAATAGCTAAACCCATAAACCCACACCACTTCCCAGTTCCGGGTTTGCCGGTGCCCACACCCGTCCCCCTAAATTTGAACACGGAGGCAACCATGTCAAAACGCAAGAAAGTCCGCTTCACCATCAACCGCTTCAAAACCCCCCCAGCGCCGTCGAGCGCCACAAAACCCGCCAAGCCCAGTTCCCTCGGCCCGGTGACACCCGGACCAGCAAACAAAATCCTTCTCAACGCCGTTGAGAAGGGCCTAACCGCCCAAACCATCCTCCTTCCCGGCGAGAACGCCGA
>JBGSME010000297.1:0-2419 GCA_041740335.1 Bryobacteraceae bacterium
AGCGCCGCTACGTTGCCGCTGCTGCGTTGGGCGCAATTGCCGGGCCGGCTTCGTATCTGGCGGGCCAGCGATTGGGGGCGATCGAGGTGAACAACTGGGCGTTGGTAGCCGTACAATGGCTGGTGGCGCTCCCACTGCTGGTTAGGATTTCCGAGGAATCCGCATGAGTCCGCTTGCCCACACCGGCCTACTGCTGGCCGTGGGCTGGGCCGCGATGGCTGTGCTGATGACGCTGCTGTGGCTGGTGCAACTCCGCTACGGAAAAGCGGGCATCGTGGATATTCTCTGGGCGGCAGGCATTGGCATCCTGGCCGTGTGCTTCGCGTTTTGGAGCGAGGGCTATGCGGTGCGGCGGGCGCTGCTGGGATTTCTGGCTGGGGCATGGTCATTCCGCCTCACGACGTATCTGCTGCTGCGCGTGGTGAAGATGCCGGAAGACGGGCGCTATGAGGCGTTGAAAGAGAAATGGGGCGCGCATACGCAGCGGAACCTGTTTCTCTTCTTCCAGCTTCAGGCTTTTTGGAGCGTATTGTTCGCTGCGCCGATTCTGGTGGCGATGGGCAACGCCCGGTCGCCGCTCGGTTTTGCGGACGCGCTGGCGGTGGGCCTCTGGATGGTGGCTGTGTATGGGGAGATGACCGCGGACCGTCAACTGGCGAGATTCCGGCAAAGCGCCGCCACCAAAGGAAGGGTCTGCCGGGAAGGCCTCTGGCGCTATTCGCGGCATCCCAACTATTTCTTCGAATGGATCCATTGGTGGACCTACGTTGCGGCTGGGTACGCCGCTCCGAACGGCTGGCTCACCCTGGCCGGACCGGCGCTGATGCTGTGGTTCCTGTTCAAGATCACCGGTATCCCGCCGACAGAGGCCAACGCCTTGTTGAGCCGCGGGGATGCTTATCGCGAGTATCAGCGAACGACGAGCGTCTTCTTCCCGTGGCCTCCGAAGAGTGCATGATGCTCGAAACGATGATTGAAAGCTTGGCCGACCGGGGCGCAATCCCGGATCCGCTGCTGCGATTCGGGATCCGGCTTTTGTGCGAGCAGCGCCTTCTTCACGAGCGCAGCGCCGGCGATGGCGCGTTTGTTGAGTCGCTGCGCGAAGCTGAGATTGCCCCGGTTCCGGCGAAGGCGAATGAGCAGCACTATGAAGTGCCGCCTGAATTCTTCGCGCTCATTCTTGGTCCGCATCGCAAATACAGCTCTTGTTACTGGCCGGAGGGATGTGAGCGGCTGGGGGAAGCGGAGGCAAGCGCGTTGGCTGCGACGGCGGAGCGGGCGGGAATCGCGCCGGGGCAGAGGATCCTCGAACTGGGCTGCGGCTGGGGTTCGTTGTCGTTGTGGATGGCCGGGCACTTCCCCACGGCGGAGATTACGGCAGTGTCCAACTCGACGCCGCAACGTCTCTTCATCGAAGGCGAAGCCCGGCGCCGGGGTGTGACCAACCTAACCGTTCGAACCGCCGATATGAACAGGTTCGAGCCGGAGGGCAGGTTTGACCGGGTGGTGTCGGTGGAGATGTTCGAGCACATGCGCAACTGGCCGGAACTGTTTCGGCGTATCGGCGCGTGGCTGGAGCCGGAGGGCCGGCTTTTCCTGCACTTTTTCTGTCACAAAACGTTCAGCTACCCTTTTGAAACCGCAGGCGCGGGCAACTGGATGGGCCGTTATTTCTTCACTGGAGGCATGATGCCGGGCCGCGATTTGCCGCATCGCTTTGGCGATACTTTGGCCGTGGAGGACGAATGGACGTGGTCCGGGAGTGAGTACCGGAAGACGGCTGAGGCGTGGCTCGAGAATCTGGACAACCGGCGGGATGCGATACTTCCGATTCTTGCGGCCACCTATGGAGCAGGCCAGGAAGAAAAATGGTTCCACCGCTGGCGGATCTTCTTTCTGGCGTGCGCCGAAGTGTTCGGGTATCAGGGCGGGGGACAATGGTTGGTAGCCCACTATCTGCTCAAACGGAAAGATTGATTGCTCCACGTCGATCACGTTTTCAAAACCTACGGCGATGTCCAAGCGCTGCGTGACGTTACGCTGTCGTTCGCTGCGGGCGAATTCACGGCTCTGGTTGGCCGCAGCGGCTGCGGGAAGACGACGCTGCTGAACCTTTGCGGCGCGATGGATTTTCCGACGAGCGGGGAAGTCCGGATCGGCGGCACCTGTACCTCGGGTTTGGACGACAGCGGCCTCACGCATCTTCGGCGGACGCAGATCGGCTTTGTCTTCCAGTTTTTCCAACTGCTGCCGACGCTCACCGTGATCGAGAATGTGGAACTGCCGGCACTGCTGGCGGGTATCGGCGGCGCACGCGAGCAAGCCGGGGAGCTTTTGAAATGGGTGGAGATCGGCGATCTGGGCGGGCGCTATCCGCATCAACTGTCAGGCGGCCAGGCGCAGCGCGTGGCGATTGCGC
>JBGSME010000298.1:0-1872 GCA_041740335.1 Bryobacteraceae bacterium
GGCGTGCCGAAGGGACTTGCGGGCGCTCCGGTCTATCGCCGCGCCGAGATTCTGGTTTCGTGGCCGCTCGAGAACCTCGGCCCGTCGCTGCCGAATCTGATGGCGACGGTGGCTGGGAATCTTTTTGAACTGAAGCAGTTCTCCGGGCTGAAGCTGCTGGACCTACAACTGCCGGAGGCGTTTCGGCGCACGTATCCGGGGCCGGCGTTCGGCGTGGCTGGAACGCGGCGTCTGGCCGGCGTGGACAAGCTGCCTCTCATCGGAACGATCATCAAGCCGAGCGTGGGACTTACGCCGGACCAAACGGCGGCGATGGTGCTGCAACTGGCCGAGGGCGGCATCGACTTTATCAAGGACGATGAGCTTCAGTGCGACGGTCCGCATTGCCCGTTCGGCGCGCGTGTGGAGGCGGTGATGGGTGTTCTGCGCGACCACGCCGCGAAGACGGGCAAGATGGTGATGTTCGCTTTCAACGTGACCGGCGAGGTGGACGAGATGCGGCGCCGGCATGACGAAGTTATGGCTGCCGGGGGCACTTGCGTCATGGTAAGTGTGAATGCGGCAGGGCTTCCGGGAGTAACCAGTCTCCGGCGGCATTCCCAGCTTCCGATTCACGGGCATCGAAACGGTTGGGGCATGTATGACCGGTCCCCGTTTGTTGGCATGAGCTATGTGGCGTATCAGAAGTTTTGGCGCGTGGCCGGCGTCGACCACTTACACGTGAACGGCCTTCGCAATAAGTTCTGCGAGAGGGATGAGTCGGTGATCGCATCGGCGCGGGAATGTCTCGCTCCGATGTTCGCGCCGCCGGGGCCGGGCTTTGGAGTGATGCCGGTGTTCTCATCCGGACAGACCGCCGCGCAGGCCGGAGATACGTACCGGCTGCTGGGGTCCACCGATCTTATCTATGCGTGCGGGGGGGGCATCATGGGCCATCCGGATGGCATTGGCGCCGGTGTTTGCGATGTCCGCACGGCTTGGGAATCGGCCATTCGATCGTGACTACAGAGCTTGTCGTGAATACAGGGCTGCCATCGCGAGTCGTTTCCTGGTATGGGGACGACTTCACCGGCTCCACCGATGTGTTGGAGGCGTTGGCTCCGCACATGCCTTCGGTGTTGTTTCTACGGCGTCCCGAAGAGGCCTTTCTTGCGCGATTTGCAGACTACGCGGCGTTCGGGCTTGCCGGCACCAGCCGCAGCGAGACGCCCGATTGGATGGACGCGAATCTGGAGGCGGCGTTTTCGTGGCTCGAGAGCCTGAACACGGCTATCTGTCACTACAAGGTTTGCTCGACGTTCGATAGCGCGCCGCAGGTGGGCAACATAGGGCGTGCGATCGAGATCGGCCGCCGCGTCTTCCATGCCCGATGCGTACCGGTGGTGGCCGGAGCGCCATCGCTCGGACGGTATACGTACTTCGGTAATCTCTTCGCGCGGGCGGAAGGCGAGGTTCATCGAATCGACAGGCATCCGACGATGCGTTGTCATCCGGTGACGCCGATGGCCGAGGCTGACCTTCGGGTGCATCTCGGAAAGCAGACCGACCTTCGCATCGGCCTGCTGGATGCGCTGCAACTGGAGTGCGCGGACGGGCCGTACAGGGACATGCTGCGAGGGAATGAAGCAGTACTGATCGACGTGATGAACCAAGGGGCGCTAGCCGCTGCCGGACGCCTCTTGTGGAGCGTGGAGCGGCAGCCGTTTGTTGTGGGCTCATCGGGCGTGGAGTACGCGCTGCTTGCGGCGTGGGGCGCTGATAGCCGGGGAACCACCGCGCCCGGTCCGGTAGACCGGATCGTGGTGTTATCGGGGAGCTGTTCGCCCGTGACGGCGAGCCAGATTCAGTTTGCCGGCGGGCACGAGGCGTTCG
>JBGSME010000299.1:0-11440 GCA_041740335.1 Bryobacteraceae bacterium
CAGCGCCGAAATCGAAATCCCCTCCGAGGACGGACGCGAATCCCGCTCCATCCGCCGCTACCAGATCAACGAAATTATCGAGGCGCGCGCCCAGGAAATCTTCGAATTCGTTCGCGCCGAAATCGTCCGCGTCGGCATGGATCAGGCCCTCATGGAAGGCGTCTTTCTCACCGGCGGAGGCGCTCGCCTTCCCGGCATGCTCGATATGGCCGAAAAGATTCTCAATTGCCACGCCAAATACGGCTTGGCTGTCGGCGTCCAGGATTGGCCACAGAATTTTCAAGACCCGGCGTGGACCACCGCGGCGGGTTTGGCAATGTATTCGGCTCGTTTGAAGCTGCACCGTACTCGCCCCCGCAAACCGCCCGGGCTGCTCGGCTTCTTCGGCTGGTAACCTAATGATCGAAGCGAGGTACCCATGTTGAATCTGAATGACTCGATGAAGTTCGAAATGGCCGACGAGTCCGCCATCGGAACGCGCATCAAGGTGCTCGGCATCGGTGGCGGCGGCGGCAATGCCGTCGCACGCATGATGGAGGCCGGTCTCAACGGCGTCGAATTCTTCGTCCTCAATACGGATCGCCAGGCTCTCCAGGCGTCTCCCGTCCCCAATAAACTCGCCATCGGCTCAAAGGTCACCAACGGACTCGGCGCCGGCTCGGACCCCGCCGTCGGCCGTCAGGCCGCCCTCGAGGACACCGAACGCATCATTGAAGCTCTCGAAGGCGCCGACATGGTCTTCATCACCGCTTGTCTCGGCGGTGGCACAGGCACCGGCGCAGCCCCCATCATCGCTTCCCTTGCCAAGGAACTCAACGCCCTCACCGTCGCCGTTGTCACCACGCCCTTCCGCTTCGAAGGGCCTCGCCGCATGAAACTCGCCGAGCACGGCCTTGCGGAACTCGCTGGCACCGTCGACACTGTCATCACCATTCCCAACACCCGCCTCCTCGAAGTCGCCCCAGCCAACACCGGTTTCCTCGAAGCCTTCCGCCTCGCCGACGATGTCCTCCGTCAGGCCGTCCAGGGCATCAGCGACATCATCACCACCCCCGGCGTCATCAATCGCGACTTCGCCGACATCCGCAGCATCATGCTCGGCATGGGCTACGCCATGATGAGCACCGCCAGCGCAACCGGCGAAAAATCGGTCGTCGAGGCCGCACGCAAGGCCATCGAGAACCCGCTTCTCGACGACGGCGGTGTCCGCGGCGCGCGCGGTACCCTCATCAATATCACCTCATCCTCCCATCTCCCCATTCAGGACATCGACGAAGCCTGCACCCTCATCTGGCAGGCCACCGAAAACGACGATGTCCACATCAACTGGGGCATGGTGCTCGACGATAGCCTCAAAGACGAAGTGAAGGTCACCGTCATCGCCACCGGCTTCGTCCGCGAAGGCATGGAGGCTCCGCGCAAAGTCGAGGTCCCCCGCGCCTCTCGCTCCCTCACGCCCACCCCCAACGTTCCTCCGCCCTACGCGCCCATCGTCGAAACACCCTTCACCTCCGTCGAAGCCCGCGGCTCCATCACCATCGATGCCCAGCCCGAGGATACCGTCGAGACCGAACCGCTCATCCCGGAAGTCATCACTTCCCCGCTCGATGCCTCCGATTCCGTCGCCGCCGGCCGTGATCGCGCGTCCTCTCAATATGACCTGGAGTCCCCCGCCTTCACCCGCCGCGAACGCAAGCTGTTCCAGTAACAGCCGCTACCGTTCCCCTTGTGGAATCGGGTCCCAGAAGCAGCCATTGGTTACCTGGGCGCTCCGGTACCCGTTCGACGGATTGAAGTAATGCGCCAGCATGTCCCGGATCGACACGATGTGTGTCACCGCGTTGGCCATCTTTTCGAACTCCGGCCGGATCGCCGCCGGTAGGGCCGCAAGTTTCACATCTCCGACGTTCACCGCATTCTGGCTGATCACGCGGCCATCGCCCAGTGAGCACGCAACGTGGCCAAATACCTTGGCCGGCGTCTCAAAGTAAACCGTCCGGCCCGCCGGAATCATGATCGGACCCGCTCCCGTGGTGTCAATCTCGGTGGTCCCATCCGGCCGGTACCGGATCATCGTCGTCCAGCCGACCTGAGAATAAATCGGGAAAAATGCGTTCCCGTCTTTGCCCTGCAGTTTGTTCCACAGGTAGCGTTTGCTGATGGCGCCCGTTTGGAACGCCCAAAAAACACAGCCGTTGTAGCAGTTGAACGGCTTGTTTGGATGATAGACGCCACGCACCGCGTCACGCGCGTCAAAGTTCGCATTATTCCACTTCGGCATTCTGCCGATGTTGGCAATCGCGTCGGCCGCAACCTTTGCCCCGCTCGCCGTCGCGTCGGTAAACCAGCTCTTGATCTCCGCTTGCAGCGCCAAATCGGAGCCCTCCGGCAGACCCTGGATCCGCGTGAGTTCGTTGATCTTCATCACGTTGTCATTGATGAAGAGTTGCGCCAGCAGCTTCAGCGCTCGCTTCGCCCTCCGGCCCGATGTGTTGAGCGGATTGATATTCCCAATCGACAATGCTGCGGCGAGCACCATCTGATTCGGTGTCGATTGGAGCTTGTTGTTCACTTCCATATACTGCGCCGGTGTCAGGACCTTCGACAGATAGTCCTTAGTGTCTATCAGGCGCTCTGTGTCAGTTTTCATTCGTGTCTCTCCAGATGACGCCAGTATACATCGAACCATCCCTGCCGATTCCCGCCCCTCTCCCGCGCTACACTCGTGAGAGCGCATGTCATCCCCCCATCGCTACCGCTTCCTCGATCCCCTCATCCACGCCTTCGTGGTCATCCTCATCGTCTCCAATCTCGTCGCCCCCAAAATCACCGCCATCGGCCCGTTCCGCATCAGCGGAGCCCAGTTGATGTTCCCCCTCACCTACATCTTCGGCGACATCTTCACTGAGGTCTACGGCTACTCAGCCTCGCGCCGCGCCATCTGGTATGGATTCTTCGCCTCCGCTCTCCTCGCCGTCATGGGCATGCTCGTCGTCGCCCTTCCCCCCGCCCCCGAATGGCACGATCAGGAAGCCTTTGCCCGTATCTTCGGTTTCATCCCCCGCATCGTCGTCGCCAGCCTCATCGCCTACTGGTGCGGCGAGTTCGCCAACGCCTTCGTCATGGCGAAAATGAAGATCCTGACCAGCGGCCGCCATCTGTGGATGCGCACCATCGGATCCACCATCGCCGGCCAACTCGTCGATACCGTGATCGTAATCGTAATCGTCTTCGCCGGCACCGTCGATGGCGCCACCATCTTCAAACTCATCTACTCCGGATACCTCAGCAAGGTCCTCTACGAAGCCGCCATGACGCCGCTTACCTACCTCGTCGTCAACTCACTCAAACGCGCCGAAAATATCGAAATTTTCGATTCCAATACCGACTTCAATCCCTTCGCCGGCGAAAAAGCCTCCTCGCCCGCCTCCGCGGATTGATCCTGCCTTTTCACTCCAGCCCCACCGCCACAATGCTCCTCCGGTCCCGCAGATAAAGAGTAGTTCCCGCCATCGCCGGCGCGCCCAAGAGTAAAGTCCGGCGTGTCGTCCGAAGTGATGACACCGCCCGGGCTGGAATAGTTCGTCTGCCCGGATAAACACCCGTGGGGCAGGGCACCGCTCTGCCCCACGGGCCGCTCCTAAAAATGCAAACGCAGCGTATACTGAACCTCGCGGCCATAATTCACCTGCGAAGTAATCCCCCCAAACTGCGTGCTCGTAACCGATAAGTTCGGATTCCCAGGCATCACGCTGTTCGTAAGGTTGTATCCCTCCAGCCGAAGCTCCAGCTTGAACCGCTCTGTAAGATCGAAGTTCTTAGACAGCGTACTGTCCAGGTTCCAATATCTCGGTCCCGTGATCCCGCTGTACTGCAGCGGATTGCTTCGCCGCGTGAATGGCGTCGCCTGCTTGAATACCGACGTATCGAACCACTTGGACCACTCTCGCGACGCCGCACCCGGATCCCCAGTTACATCGAGCTGCCCAAACCGCAGGAATGCGCCCGTGTTCCAAAGGAAAATGCTGCTTGTCGACCATCCCCCAAGCACCGCCTGCACCACCGGATGCGCTCCGGACCCGAACCTCTTTCCCTTCCCGAACGGCAGGTCCATCGTCGTCCCAATCGTCATCCGATGCCGCGGCAGCGTGCTCGGCAGCATCGTCAGCCGATTCGCATATTGATCCACCGCGTCGTAGAACCCACCCGTCCGCTCCTGGTTGTAGTTGTAACCCCATACCAGGCTGTAACCGGATGCGAACCGCCGCTGCACTCGAAGCTGCAGCGCCTTGTAGCGGTTCTGCACTCCCGGCATGAAACCCTCGGTGAGATCCCCGTACTGCGGGTAAGGCCGCAACAGAGTCGACAAAGGTACCGTCCGCTGGCCGCGCAATTGCCCCGGCATCAGGCTGGCCGGCAAACCGAAAAATGGATTCGGTACCGCCGCGCTCAGCGCCGTCTTATAGTCATAACCCAACTGCGGATCCACCATGTTCAGACTGCGCCCGAAACCCGCATTGCCGCCCTGTCCTTCCGGCACCATGTTATGCCCGAAGTTCATAAAGAACGTACCGTCGAACTTAAAGCCCGCCGCCACTTCACGCTCCACTGTGAAGTTGAACCGGTCGTTCATCGGCGTGTTCAGGTTCTGCCGCGCCCATGTCGCCGCTCCGCCCAGATTCGTATTCCGCCCATCGCCGCGCCCCACCGGCAATACCAGCGGGTTTGTGGCCGGGAACGGATCGCTAACTACCCCCTGCGGAACACCCTGTAGTTGTACCGGACCCCGCGAAGTAATCGAGTACCCATCCGTCGCCGGTATCCTCCACGAGTATCCGAGGATACTCATCACCGGCACCGCGTAACGCGCGTACCCGATGCGGATCGCCGTCTTGTCCGTCGCCCGCATTGCGATTCCCAATCGCGGCAGAAAATTGGAGCGCGGGGCGTGATACAGCCCCCGATGATCCCCGTCCGCGTATACCCACGCTCCGTTGTAAGTCGGTTTCGGGGCGCCCGCGATCGTATTCACCTGCGGCGGCAGCACCGGCGGATTGCTCTGGAATTCCGGAATCGGATTCGCCAGATCCAGATACCGCGACAGCCGCAGTTCGCGCTCCGAAGGCGCTGTCTCATACTCCCAACGCAGCCCCAGATTCAAAGTAAGCCGCCGGTTCAGCTTGAAATCGTCCTGGAAAAATACGCCATACTGATCTTGTTCGGTGTACCGCGGAGAAACATAGTTCGCCGCCAGCGTGTTATCCACCGCTCCCAGCAGGAACGTCGCCCACGCGCTTCCGAAGTTAATCAGGTTCGGCGCCAGATAGGTGTTGGCCGTCATGTTGGCCGTAAATGGAAACGATCCGAGATTCGGTAATTGCGAATACTCGAATCCATGCCTGTACGCCATCCCGATCTTCATGTAGTGCCGTCCACGGTCGTGCCCAAGGCTTCCCTGGTAGGAATACTTCCGCGGACGGTAACTCCACCAGCTTGACTTCCCGAACGTCGCCCCGCCCACGTTGAGATTCGGGTAGTAAACCGCCGGAGCGTCCGACGTGTACGGCTTATACCAGGGGTTGCCCGGCCAATACTTCTCCAGCCCGCTCTCGCCCAACTTCGCCCATTCCGAATCGTACTCGTCTTCCGAATACACCACACCCATTCGGAAGTTCACCACCGTATGCGCGTTCACCGTGTAGACGGTGTCGAATGCGGCATTCAAAGCGTCCATCAGTCCGCCGTTGTCCGATGTCGTCGCCGCCGTGCCTCCGTAATTGTTGTTGTCCAGCCTCGTCCGGATCACGCTGTATCGCGCGAACGCCTTCCACTTCGGAGTGATGTTCCAATCGGTCCGGTTAGACGCGTTCCAGTAATTCAGATACCACGCATATCCGGTCCGGTAGTTGTTGATTCCGGTGGCGTCGTCCCCCGCATTGTTCGGCCGCCATATATCCGCCAGAAACAGGCTCGACGTGCGGTCGATCCGCGACGCCGGAATCACGTTGCCCGCAAACGGAGTCCGCGTCACGGCATTGTTCGTTGTGTTGGTCTGCGTCGTCCAAGGATCGAAAATCGGCCGCAGCGCGCCAGCCTTATTCAGGGTCCTCGAAAAATCGCCCGTCCGCTCCAGATCCGTCGGCAGCGTCATCACCTTCGTATAAGGTTGCCGGTTGTTCCATTTCTCGAACGTGAAGAACGTGAACAGCCGATTCTTCAATATCGGGCCCCCAATCGTTCCCCCGTACACGTGGTTCCGCACCACGTTCGGAGCCCGCGTGAACGCGTTCGAAACGGCATTCAACGCCGGATTGCGTCCAAAGTAATAGCCGCTCCCGTGATACTCGTTCGTCCCCGCCTTCATCCCCACGTTCATCACTCCGCCAGCAGAAAAGCCGGACTCGGCGTCCACCGAATTCTGCTGCACCGTAAACTCCTGCACCGCGTCCATCGGCGGCGCGTACGATCCCCGCGATCCCACCCCAATCGGGCTTCCGTCAATCTGCACCTCGTTGCGTCCGCTCGTCTGGCCCCCGACATCCACGCCCGTCGTCGAAAGTTGATAGAACGGGTTGCGCTTCGATACGTCGGAATACCGGTTCACCACCGCCGGATCGAGCAGCGCCAATGTGAACGGATTCCGCGCCAGCACCGGCAGTTCCTTCAGCATCTTCCCGTCAATCGTCTGCGACAGCGTGGTTGTGTTGAACTGGATCTCCACCGCCGAGTCCGACACCGTCACCGTCTGGCTCACGCCCCCAACTTCCAACGCCACATTCACCGTAAGGTCCGAACGGACCAGCACCTGAATGTTCTCCCGCCTAAACGTCCCAAAGCCGGCCCCGGTCGCCGTCAGAGTATAGGTTCCGGGCTCGACGAAGTCGAAAAGGTAGCGGCCGATCTCGTCGGTGGTCCGCACCGTTTCGCTCTGCGTGCTCGCGCTGCGCAGCGTTACCGACGCCTGTGCGATGGCGGCGTTGCTGGCATCGGTGACGATACCTTGCACACGCCCCCGGTAATCCTGGCTCCATGCGGCCTCCACGGAGAGGAGGGCGAAAACGATCACAGTCCAAATGGATCGAGACATCCTGAAACACTCCTCGTAAGTCAGATTGTCGAAACTATATCACTCAGGCGACTCCGTAGCAACGGGATTGCCCCTTGTCTCGCCGCGAAACTTATTGTTTTGGTCTCGCCAGATCGAGAGCCCCCTGGGCCGGGATCCCGTGCGCGTCACCGGGCGTTGCTGACTCAATCGCTTTGTCACCGTTATCGGGTGAAACTCAATTAGGTCAAACTGGTAGGTCAAACTGTGTCCTACGCCGCCCGGTCTCCAGCCGCCCTTCGGAGGCGGCCCCCAGATCAGAAAACTAGCTTCAAACCGAACTGGATCTGCCTGCCCGTAGCCGTCCCGTTCGAGATCTTACCGAAGTTAGCATTCGACGCGTCGCACGCCGCGCCGGGCGCCGGACCAATACACGTCATCGCGTTGTTGTTGCCCGCGGGCAGGAAAAAAGTCGGCGTGTTAGTAAGGTTGAAAAACTCGGCGCGGAACTGCAGATTCCACCGCTCCGTGATCCTCGTATTCTTGAACGCCGAGAAATCGAAGTTCGTCGAGCCCGGTCCGCGAATGAAACGGCGTCCCGCGTTACCCAGAAGTTGAATCGGAGCGCCCGCCCGGTTGGGCGTCGTCCCCGGCACCCGGAAAGCCTTCGCGTTGATATACCCGTCGACGCCGCGATTGGCCAACAGGACAGGCTCGCCGATCACCCGGTCCGGTACGTTGAAAGTGTTGAAGATCGGCGCATTGCGGTTGGTTCGCAGATCGCTGGGAAAGCCCGCGCGTAGACTCGTGATTCCGTTCACCTGCCAGCCTCCGAAGATCTTACCGGCGGCGCCTCCCACGTTCAACAGGCGCTTGCCCGGGCCAAATGGGAGCTCCCATCCGTAACTGGCCACAAAGACCTGCGGTACATCGAGCGAGTCCACCGCCTGCTCGAGCGACAGGTTGTAGTTGTCCATCACGAAGCTGGTTCCGCCGTTCTGGCTGAACGCGCTCGGGCCGGTTCCGCCGCTTCCCATCAGCTTTTGAACGGTGTAGTTGATCAGGAAGTTGACGCCATTGGCATAGCGTTTCTCTACCTTGATATTGACGGCGTGGTAGCTGGATGTGGCGAAATCCGAAACCGCTGGAATGTTCCCGTTGATGTATGGGAAGGGCCGGTTGGCCTGCGTGTTGCGGCCGTCGAGCGCGTACTCGAACGGAACCTGATTGTAGTGGAGGAAGGCGGTCGCGAGATCACGCCCGCGCGACGCCATTAGGGTCGTTTCGATCAGCCAGTTGGCCACCGGCTCATACTGGAAGCTCACGTTGAACTGATGCAGCAGCGGCATCCGTGCATGTTCGATCAACTGCGTGCGAATAGTCCTCACAAAGGGCCGCTGCGCCGAGTAACTCTCCAAGGTTGTGTCCGACGCCGAAGCAACGATTGGCGTGTTGATCGTAAACGGTGGAGCGATCGTCGTCTGCGCGTTCACCACCGGAACGGATATGTCAGGCACGTTCGGGTTGTTACCGGAGAACTGCGACGTCTCCTGATTCTGGTCCCGAAGCCCATAGAATATGCCGTATCCGCCGCGCACCACCAGTTTCTGCTTTGCCTGCCATGCGAAGCCGAAACGCGGTGCGATGTTGTTGTGATCTCCGTTCACCAAGGCGCGGGAATATCCGTTCTGGCCAGGCAGTTCGAAACGGCCCGTCCGGGGATCGAACAGACTGCCTCGGTCGCGGGCGTCCACGGCCTGCGTGAAGATGTCATACCGGATACCGAGATTGAACGTCAGGCCCGGTCTTATCTTCCAGTCATCTTGGAAGTACGGGGCGGCGTAAATCCAACGATGGCGCCCCCAGTCAAGCATTTGTGTGCCGTTCAGCGTAGACGGAAAACCGAGTAAGAAGTCGGCCAGCGGAGCGCCGGATCCCGGACGGTCCGAGCTGGCGGAAAAGATAGAGCCGAAGATATACTCGCCGAAGAAGGGTGAGCCCTTCAGCACTTCGTAGCGGTACCGGCGGACGTCGCCGCCAAACTTTAGGGTGTGGTTGCCTTTGGTGATGTTGAGGTTGTCGGTCCACTGGAAGGTGTTTTCGATGTTGAGATTCGATCCGCCTCCGCCCCAACCGCTAAACTGGGTCGCGCCGCTGATCTGTCCGGAGAAGTTGAAGTTGATACCGGGAAAGCCAGCTACCGGAAACGGGAACAGTGCGAGCCGGTTTTGTTGAGAGAATCCGACTCCTTCCGGTGCAACGCCAATCTGGCCGTCGTTGTGGCGCGAGTAACCGAAGCGGAATTCATTCACCATATTCGCGCCGAAAAGATGCGTGTCGTTGAGCACCCCGTGGCGGGTTTCGTTGGAGAATGTGCTTCCTCCACCGATGAAACCTGCACCCTCGAACTGGCCCGGAATCGGCTCCCCTTCCGATGAAGAAGAGAACCGTCCGTAGAGATTGTTCGCGCTCGACAGGCGATGGTCGACGCGGACGTCCCAGCGATCAAGGTCGTACGTGCGCGGGGCCTGTCGGAAGTAGTTACGGGCCGCGGCGCCCGGCGCCCCGGTATTCGGCAGCGGCACCAGCGCGGTGATGGCGGCCGAAGTAGGGTTCACCCTGGACTGGGGAATCTGCTGGCCAGGGAACGGATCGCCGATTACCGTCTTGTTTGGGCCCAGTCGCCTCGTGCCAGGGTCGTGGATCACCCCGGCAAAGCCGGAGAAGTCGCCTTGGCGCATCTGCGCCGTCGGCACGTCGATGATCGCACTCGAGGCAGCCGTGCTGCGCCGTGTGCCCTCGTAGTCGGCGAAGAAGAACGTGCGGTCACGGAGGATGCGCCCACCAATCGCTCCGCCATACTGGTTCTGCTGGAACTTTGCTTTGGGCCGCGCCACGGCATTGGTGAAGAAGTTGTTGGCGTCCAATTTCTCGTTGCGAAGGAACTCGAACAGCGAACCGTGAAATGCGTTACTGCCGGACTTGATCGTAGCGCTGACAACGGTGCCCGCGGACTTACCGAACTCGGCCGAGAAGTTATTGGTCTTCACCTTGAACTCCTGCACCGCGTCCACCGACGGCGTGTATGCGATTCCCGCGCGTCCCACCGAGCCCCGGTTCTGAATCGTATTATTGTCGACGCCGTCCAGTAGCACTTCGTTGTTCCCGAACCGCCCGCCGCCCCCGACGAAGGGCATGTTGGTTCCCATGCCGAGCACCGGATTGGTGTTGCCGGCAAGAAGTCCGAGGGCGAATGGATTCCGGCCGTTCAACGGCAACTCGACAATCTTCTTGTTCTCGATCACTTGGCCGATCGAGGAACTCGACGATTCGAGCAGTGGTGTCGCCGCGGTGACCTCTACCGTTTCGACGACATCGCCTGTCTCGAGGGCGATGGCGAGATTCAGATCCTGGTCGACGCGCAGCTCGATTCCCGAAACGGTCTTGCGTTTGAAGCCCCGCGCCTCTGCCAGGGCTGTGTATTCGCCGATAGGAAGGAACGATGCCCGAAAGGCCCCCCTATCGCTTGTTACACCCTGCCTCACCGCGCCCGTGGCGGTTCGAGTCAGAGTGATGGAAGCGCCCGGAACAACGGCCCCGGTGGCATCCTGCACTTCGATGTTCATCGTCCCAGTTGAAACCTGCGCGAGAGAGGCAGCAGCAAACACCGCCGAGCAAATGGCCAAGCGTATCTTCAGCATGCGTAGACCCCTTTCTTTCTATCGCGGTAGTCTATCCGAAGCCAGCCTCGGCTGTCAATCGGACGCATCGGCCGCATCGGGCCCCCCGAAATGTCATCGAAGAAGGCCCTGTTGGGTCAGATAAAAAGGTATGCGCAAGTCGCGGTCCAAGCCTAACCAATCCAGAACCTCCCGCCCCTCGAACGCCAATCACAACCTCACCGCAAAAAGTCAATAAAAAAGCTATCCCGCACAACGAACAGTACTTACTCCCTCTCCACCCAATCATTCCCGCCGCTCGGGTTTGCAGATGCCCCACACCACTGAACTACCCTGGCACTATCTGCGCCACTCGAAAAAAGCGGCCGGCGCGAAACGGAGAAATGAGAAGAGAGGCGAAGAAAAAGCGATATGTGCGGAGCGAAGCCACTAACTAACTTATTATCAAAATCCTACCAATCCACCGAACCCAATCTACCCCCGCGCATCCCGCAGATTCGCCACCCAGCCCCCGGAATACGAATCGTCCTCCACGCTCATCAGGAAATCACGCGCCTTCGTCACCGCCTCCAGCCGGTCCGCCCAATGCCACGCCTTACACCCAAACCACGCCTCCACTCCATCACGGCTCTGCCTCAGCCGGAACCGCAGATGCTTCTCCTTCATCACCGTCGGCGGCGCTGGTATCTCAGCCCCAAGCACCGCGAACAACGGT
>JBGSME010000300.1:0-6345 GCA_041740335.1 Bryobacteraceae bacterium
GAAAGAAGTACAAGAAATGCCACGGCGCCTGATTCTCCTCGCCGCCGCGCTCTCTGCCGCCGCCTCCCTCTCAGCCGGCATCTGGCCCGAGCAATGGGGTGTGCACAAGCGTACGAAGCTCGAACAGCTCCGCCCCCCCGAACCGGCCATTTGGCAGGAGTACGGCCTCGAGGCTTCCGAACACGCCGAGTATCCCGGATTTCGCGCCACCGGCTACCGCCTGCGCGATTCCACCGGTGCTCTCGCCGTCTACCAGTGGTTGATGCCCTCCGGCACCCTCCCGTCCCAACTCGCCATCAATCGTTCGAAAAAGGAAGAGGACGCCGTCCAATCCGGCTTGCGCATGTTCGTTCGCCGCGGCAACTACATCCTCGATCTCGATGGCCGCCTTCCCACTCGCGACGACCTCGATCTCCTCTATCTCCAGTTGCCCCGCCTCGATCACTCCGCCATCCCTCTGCTCCACTCCTATCTTCCCGCCGATGGCCTGGTTCCCGGCTCTGCCCGCTACATCGTCGGCCCCGCTTCGCTCCAGAAGTTCTACCCCGCAATCTCCCCGTCTCTGGCTGCCTTCTCTCTCGGCGCCGAAGCGCAAGTTGGCCGCTTCCGTACTCCCGCTGGCGAATTGCCCCTCGCCATTTTTTCTTACCCCACTCCTCAGATTGCCCGCGAAAAGGCCGCCGAATTTCAGAAAACCTCCACCGCGAAACGCACTGGCCCCCTCGTCGCCGTCATCGCCAATCCCCCGAATGCCGACGAAGCCGAGAAGCTCCTCGCCAAGATAAACTACAAAGCCGCCGTCATCTGGAACGAAGGCGCTCCGCAGCCGCAAATGAACCCCGGTGACCTCCTCATTGCCATCTTTGCCCTCGTCGGCATACTCATCGGTTTCGCCGTCTTGGGTGGCGCCGGCTTCGCCGGTGTCCGCATCGCCCTTCGTCGCCTCTTCGGTCGCCAAGCCCAGGACGAGGCTATGCTAACCCTCCACTTGAAGGACAAATAGCCTCATTTGGGGGACTTGACCCTCCGCCACCGCCCAAAGCCGCCACCTCTAGTCCTATTCAGCTAAGCTCAATGATTGTAATATGTTAGAAAGAATCGCGGGTAGCCGCACAGGGCCTGCAAGGGGTTGGTACTAGATCTGTGGAAAAATCCACGGTCCCCGTAAGTACCTCATCTATCACGGCTTCGGTCCTGGCCGGAAGCCCCGGCTTTTTCTCTTGACTTCGTTTCCTCCAAGCCCTAATATCCAAATCAACACAAGGATTCTAACGGTTGCGTTTCCGTTGATCCTATTCTCCCAATGAACATCACCCGGGGGGGACCGGTCTCGGTCGATCCCTCCCGGTGCTGTTTTGCCTCCCACCCCTCCACAGGTTACTGTTAATCATGCACCCGCCCATACCGTCGCGGCCGCCCGTGGCCGGCTGGAGCGAACGGCTCCGCGCCTTCAGGAACCTACCCCCCCTTCTCTCCATGGTGATCCGCACCAGCCCCGCCCTCGTCTTCGCCGCCCTCTTTCTTAGAACGCTCAAGTCATTGATTCCATTCGGAATGCTGTGGACAGGCAAACTCATCCTCGACGAAGTCGTCGGCCTCCGATCCGCCGCCGCCGGCACCGATCGCCTCTGGCGCCTCGTCGGCGTCGAGGTCGCTCTCGCCATCGCCAATGACCTTCTGGCACGCGCCGCCTCCCTCTCGGAAAGCCTTCTGGCAGACAAGTTTACCAACGAAATCAGCATCCGCCTCATGGCGCACGCCTCCCGCCTCGACCTCTTCCACTTCGAAAATCCCGAGTTCTACGACAAGCTCGAACGCGCCCGCCGCCAAACCACCGGCCGGCTTGGCCTGCTGGGGGCAATTTCTACACTCTCCCAGGACGCCGTCACCCTCGCCACCCTCACCGCCGGCATCGTCTGGTTCTCCCCCTGGCTCTTTCTGCTCCTCAGCCTCGCCGTCGTGCCCGTATTTTTGGGTGAGACGCATTTCGCCGGGCTGGCCTACTCGCTACTCTACCGCCGCACTCCCGAGCGCAGAGAACTCGATTACGTGCGAATGCTGGGCGCTTCTCAGCAGAGCGCCAAGGAAGTCAAGATCTTCGGACTCGGCCCCTACCTCATCGAGCGTTACCGCACCCTCGCCGATCGCTTCTATGCCGAAAACGCTCGCCTCTCCACCCGTCGCGCCGGTGTCGGCGCTGGTCTCAACCTGATCGGAACCAGTGGTTACTATATCGCCTACATCGTGATGATTCAAAAGGCGGTTTCTGGCACCATCTCCATCGGGGATCTCACCTTCCTCGCTGGCTCTTTTAGCCGTAGCCGATCCCTCCTCGAAGGCCTCTTCGGCGCAGCCGCTTCCATCGCCGATCAAGCCCTTTACCTCACCGATCTCTATGATTTCTTCCGCATGGAGCCCACCGTCGTTTCTCACCCCGGCGCCCTTCCAGCTCCACGCCCCATCCGTACCGGCTTTGAATTCCGAAACGTATCGTTCCACTACCCAGGCTCCCATAGACCCATCCTCGACGGAGTTTCGTTCCATCTTCACCCCGGCGAACGAATGGCGTTAATCGGCGAGAACGGCGCCGGCAAGACCACCCTCGTCAAATTATTGTCCCGTCTCTATGACCCCTCAAATGGGGTGATTCTCCTCGACGGCGTCGATCTCCGGGAATACGATCCCGACTCCCTCCGCCGTGAAATCGCCGTCATCTTTCAGGACTTCATGAAGTACGACATGCGCGTCCGCGAGAACATCGGCCTCGGCGGCGTCGAGAGCCTCCATGACCTCGATCGCATGCGCGCCGCCGCCCACTCCAGCCGCGCCGACGACGTCGTCGCGACTCTCCCCCTGGGTTTCGAACAAATGCTCGGCCGCCGCTTCGAAGGCGGACTCGAATTATCCCAAGGCCAGTGGCAGAAAATCGCGCTCGCCCGCGCCTATGTCCGCGACTCGCAACTGGTGATCCTCGACGAACCCACCGCCAGCCTCGACGCCCGCGCCGAGTTCGAGGTCTTTCAACACCTCTCCGCGCTCACCCGCGACAAGATGGCCGTCCTCATCTCGCACCGCTTCTCCACCGTCCGCATGGCGGACCGCATCATTGTCCTCGCCGGAGGCCGCATCGAGGAACAAGGCACTCACAACGAACTCCTCGCCCGCGCCGGCCGGTACGCGGAACTCTTCGAACTCCAAGCCGCCGGCTACCGCTGAGCCACGCCCGAAACCGAACCGCCCGCCCAGCCCTACGGATCGAAATGATCCTTCAGATCAAGCGCCGTCTCATCCTGACAGCACATGCACACTCCCGGACTCCACGTCCGAATCGAACAAACACTGCACCAGTACGAGATCTGAAGCCGCTCACCGCTCTTATGCACGAACATATTCCGCTTATGAATCGGCTCCACCCGGAACACCGCCGACGAAACAAACTTGCCCTTCACTTCGAAATCGGCGTTGTTCAACCGCCGGTCCCGAACCACCTCAAGCGTCGGACCATCCCCATCCAACCGAATCCGCCGCCCGTCCGCAATCTCAATCGACGCACTGTCACCTTCCTGCACCAGCTTGCCTCGAAGCGTAGACACGCTTTCGTCTGCGGCCACAACCGCCGCTCCACCAACCAACGCCATGAATAACCGTCGCGTCAAGGAGTCTTCTCCGTGTGCGCCGCCGCGTTCAGATGGCGATAGAAACCAAGATCCTCACCCGTCGCATGTTTCGTCAGCAGAATGATCTGCCCCGTGTGCTGGCCGAAATGCTCCAACACGTGCGCAATCGCCTCCAGCCCCGTCACCGTGTATTTCTGCACCGTTACCGTCTTCAGCAGCGCTGCCTCGTCCAGTCTCCGGATCACCGCCACCGCATCGTCAACCACCGCCGTAATCCGTTCCGCCAAATCGGCCGGACTCACATCCCCGCGCGCCTGAAACTCGCGGTCCCGCACCCGTATGTCCGGCTTCCCGCCCACCGCTGACCCGATCCATTGCCGCACGTTGCCGCACAAATGCAGCACCAGATTGCCAATGGCGTTCTCGTGGTCCCCCCCACGCATCCAAACCTGCTCATCGTTCAGCTTCTCCAGGCACGTCACAATCCGGTCCCGCAGTTGCATCAAATCCCGCGCCGAAACATCCAAAAAAATAGCGGTAACAGTCATTGCCTTATTTTTCCCTACAGCTTTTCGATGCTGTGCCTCTCCATCGCGTTGCGCGCGCCCAGCACAATTTCGTGCCCCCGTTCGATTTCCTTCCACGCGATCGGAACCGCTTTGCCGTTATAGATATGGTCAAGAAACTCGCTGAACAGCGATCGCTGCGGCGGAAGCTCGGTAACCACGGTACGGCCGCGCTTGTCCGACATCACCGTCACGCCGGTCGCATGCATGAACTCGGCGATACCTTTTGTTCCTGCCAGCCGTAGCCGGTCATCGCCATGGGAATCAGCCCCGCCTGGCCGAAGATAGTCCATCCGCAGCAACGCCACGCCTCCGTTGTCCAGGCGGAACACAGTCGCCGTCACGTTCTCGGTATCGCCCGTCTCCGGGAACCCGATATGGTTCTGATACCCGAACGCCTCCACAAAATTGCGGCCCGATGTGAACAGCATCAGGTCAATCATGTGGATGCCGATCCACGCCATCGTGCCGCCATAGGTGGACCGCTGGAAGTACCACGGCGGCCGCTTGCTCGGCTTATACGATTTCTGCCCGTCAATCTGGATCACCTCACCGATCTCGCCGGAATCGACAATCTGCTTCAATCCCAGATACGGCGAGTCAAACCGCATCGGCAGCATTGTGGTGAACCGCGCTGGGCCTGCTTCCACCGCCCTCCGTATCTTCGGCAAATCGCCGAGTTCGGTCGCGATCGGCTTCTCCGCGATCACATGGATCTTCCGCCCCAGGCACTCGAGGATCGCTCCGGCGTGGCCCGAGTTTTCATTGCAGATCCCCACCACGTCCAGCCGTTCATTGTCGAGCATCCGCCGGTAATCGTCGTAAGGCTTGGCGTTCTTGCAAGCCGCGGTTTTCAGGAACCTTTCGACCGTCGCCCGTGCCGGATCGTAAAGCGCCACCACTTCCGCGTCCGGAATCTGGGGCAGCGGAGTCAGCACTTCTCCCGTGTGCCCGTCCAGTCCAATCATGCCGATCCGTATCTTTTGGGGGAGGCGGAGCGCCGCCAGTCCGCCGAGAAATTCGCGTCGCGAAGGTGCAAGGGCCATCGCCGGTATTGTAACGTAGCGAACATGCCATCAACTACACGACGCAATATCCTCATCGCCGCCACAACCGCCGCCGCCGCACCCGCCGTTGCTCAAATACGTCCTTCGCGAGGTGGCCGCCGTTCGGCCAAGCAAGCGCATTGGTTCGCCCCCAAACCCGAAGGTACGCCGCTCTACAGCGAGGCCATTTCCTACGGCGACCTCGTCTTCGTCTCCGGACACGGCGTCGCCAAAGGTGATATTCGCGAACAGACAAAAGAAGTGCTGGACCGCATCGAAGGCGCGCTCAAGGCCGCCGGCTCCTCCATGGACAAGGCCCTCAAGGTGAACGTCTACCTCCACAACCTCGACGACTACAAGGCCATGAACGAAACCTATGTCGGCCGCTTCGGCAATACGCCGCCCGTGCGAACCACCGTCGCCGTCGCCGGAATCCCGCTGCCCGGAGCCCTGGTCGAGATCGAAGCCATCGCCCATCGGTAAAGGGACAGTCCCCTTTTCCTCCTTTTCCTGCCCCCTCCCGACTCGCACCGGCCACACCTCCCAGTGCGAGTCACACCCCTTTCAAAATCGCGAACTCCTGACCAGCCAACTACTTCGCGCCCGCCGCTCCCCAAAACCCTTGACACCCCGTGCTACCATCAAACCGCTGGCTGGCTCCCAGGCGCGTTCTTTGAAAATTCGAATGTTCGAAAATGAAGGAACAAAACCAATCCTTTTCCTGCGCAAGTTGCTGTAATAAAACAAAAAACGTCGCTCCGGCGATTGGCTTCGTTCCCGCCATCGAAGCCAATCGCTCCATGCGCTAAAATCGGTCCATGCGTGTACTCGTCACCGGAGCGTCCGGCTGTATCGGCGCTTGGACCGTCAAACAACTCCTCGACCGCGGCCTCGACGTCCTCTGCTTTGACCTGCAGGAAAATTGGTCCCGCCTCGCAATGATCTCCCGCCACAAGGCCGGTCCCAACCTCCGCTTCGCCTCCGGCAAAATCGAGGACACCGAACTCATCAAGAGCCTGATCCGCGACGAAAGCATCACCCACGTCGTGCACCTCGCCGCCGTCCTCATGCCGTTCTGCCAAGCCAATCCCATCGCCGGCGCCATGATCAACGTCA
>JBGSME010000301.1:0-3354 GCA_041740335.1 Bryobacteraceae bacterium
GAACGGCTCACCGCCGGCGGCCGGTTGATCGCCCGCGACGCCGATCCCGAATCGCTCGCACTCGCACGCACGCGCCTCGCTGCGTTCGAACACAGGATTTCTTTCGAGGTGGGGACTTTCTCGGAACTCGAAGCCGCTCCCCCGGTCGACGCGCTGCTGGCCGACCTGGGCCTCAGCATGTTTCAACTGACTTCGCCCGAACGCGGCTTCAGCTTCGATGCCGAATCCCCGCTGGACATGAGATTGAATCGGGAACACGATACGCCCACTGCGGGCGACATCGTCAACCGGAGTTCAGAGCACGAAATCGTCAGGATCCTAGAGGATTTTGGCGAAGAAAGGAGAGGAAGGGCAAGGAGAATAGTCAGAGCGATTCTCAGGGCAAGGCCCGTGTCGTCGGCAAAAAATCTGGCTGCCATTATCGACCGGGCCACGCCTTGGGAAAGTCGTCTCCGTCCTTGTACCCGTACCTTTCAGGCTCTGCGAATTGCAACCACGAATGAATTGGAGGAAGTGACGGAACTGGTGGCCCGTATCCCGCGTCTGGTAGCCCCGGGCGGTCGTGTCGTTATCATCAGTTTTGAGTCGCTCACCGATCGCGTGGTCAAAAGAGGGTTTCAGGAGTTGGCTCGGGGTGGCCGGGCTACGATTCTGACCCGTCACGTGGTCAAACCCACTGACGATGAGGTGCGGCGCAATCCTGCTTCGCGGTCGGCGAAGCTGCGGGCGCTGCAATTAGCGGACCTTCAACAAGAGCGGGAGAAGTGAACATGGCGGCAATGGCAGCAATTCCAAATTTTGGCCCAAATCCAGAATTCGACACCCAAACAGAAACTCTTTCAGACCGGGATCGGGTGGCTTCCGGTTACGACACCGGCTACGCCCGCGAAGTCCCTTCCCAGGACGGCTTCCTTTCGGAAACCGGCTCCGTCGAGTACGACGCCGGTTCCTATGAGCCGGACCCCTACGGCATGGCTCGCCGGCCCGACGAAGTTCCCGCCGAACTGCGGCCCTTTCCCAACGAAGACCTCGGCTTCTGGATCAAACCCATCGACAACAGCCGCCGCGTCCGCCAGGACGATCCCGGCTTGGCCGAAGCCTGTTGGCGGTTCTTCTCCGCCACCGCGCTCGTTGTCGTCGTCGTCGTCGGTCTCCTCGCCCCCAGCGCCTACTCCGTCCTCAGCGGCTTCCGGCTTGAGCGGCTCAAGGAAGCCAACGTCGCCCTTCACTCCGAAGTCCGCCGCCTCGAACTCAAGCACAGCAAACTCACTAGCCCCGCCCGGCTCGAAGAACTCGCCAGACGTTACGATTTCGTCGACGCTCCCCGCGAACGCGTCATCCGGCTCCGCGGCAGCCAAAGCGAAGCCGTCGCCGCCTGGCGTCGTATCGACCGCGAAGGCAACCGTCGCTGATCCCGGCACGGAGACTGCCCGCGGAATCTGGCAATGGGGGCGGAAATGAAAGAGGCACTCGGCACAGGTCAGGAACTGATTCGGCTGCGAATCCTCGTCTGGGGCGGCCTGCTCTGGGCTTGCGTCATCGCCGCCCGGCTTGTTCAACTTCAGGTTTTCGATCACGATAAACTCTCCGCCGACGCCGCCAGGGCGCAGGAGAGTGAACTGAGCGTTCAACCGCCGCGAGGCGCCATCCTCGATCGCAACGGCCTTGCGATGGCCGTCAGCGTCCCGGTCTATTCGCTGGGCGTCGATGGCGCGCTGGTGAAGGATCCGGTGGAGGCATTCTCCCTGCTTTCCCGGATCCTTCACATCCCTCCTGCGAAACTGTTCGCCTCCCTCGAAGATGCAAGATCCAAGGGCCGCCGCTTCTTTTGGGTCAAACGCCGCCTGGAAGAAAAGGAATCCGACGCCCTCCGCGCCAATCGCCAGCCCTGGATGGCGCTTCGGCTCGAAAGTATGCGCGTCCATCCCCACGGCACCCTCGGCGCTGGCGTCGTCGGCTCCGTCTACGCCAATGAACGCGGCAACGCCGGCATCGAAGCCTCCATGGATACGGTCCTCGCCGGCGCCCCCGGCAAGATCCGTATTCTTCGCGACGGCAAGAAGCGCGGCATCGATACCATCGGCGCCGGAACCGGTGTCACCCCCGGCCGCGACGTTCATCTCACCCTCGACGCGCCCCTCCAACTCTATGCCGATCGTGAACTCGCCGCCGCCGTCCATGCCTATGGCGCAGTCAGCGGGACCCTCGTCGCCATGAATCCCAAAACCGGCGATGTCCTCGCCATGTCCGCCTATCCCACCTTTGAGCCCGATAGCCCCATCCGCGGCGATCGCGACTACAAGCGCCGCCGTAACGACGCCATCTTTGCCGATCACGACCCCGGCTCTGTCATGAAGATGGTTACCATCGCCACCGCCCTGGAAACTACCAACCTTCGTCCCCGTTCGATGGTCAACTGCGGTTACGGCATCTTCCGTTTTGGCCGCCGCAACAATTCCATCATCCGCGATACCCATTCCTACGGTTCTCTCCCCGTCGAAGAAGTGCTCTGGCACTCGAGCAACGTTGGCGCCATCCACATCGGCATCACCGTCGGCAAGGCCCGCTTGCTGGAGTACCTCCGCCGCTTCGGTTTCGGCCAGAAAACCGGTATCGAGCTGCCCGCCGAGAGCCCTGGCCTCCTCAGCTCGAAATGGGCCCCGCACACGCTCTACTACGTCGCGTTCGGCCACGAGATGACCGCCACCACCGTCCAACTCGCGCAGGCCTGCTCCGTTTTTGCCAACGGCGGCTATCGCGTTCCCCCGCGTCTGGTCCACTCGGTCGAGGGCGAGGATGGCGCTCTCCAAATCGTTCCGCCCCCCGCCCGGGAACGCGTGATCACCGCTGCCACCGCCGCCGAAATGCGCCGCATGTCAGAGGGCGTCATCCTTCGCGGCACCGCCCCGCTGGCTCGGATCGAAGGCTACACAGCCGGCGGAAAGACTGGTACCGCTCAGTTGATTGACCGCTCAACCGGCAAGTACGTCAAACGCTACGCCAGTACCTTTATGGGTTACGCGCCGCTTCATAATCCCGAGATCGTCGTCGTCGTTACCATCCACGGCACCTCGAAGATGGCCGGCGAAGTTGCCGGTCCCCTGTTCAGCAAAGTTGCATCCAAGGCGCTCCGCCGCCTTGGTGTGGATCCCGATGTGCCCCTCGAAAACCGTGATCGCGTCATCCAAGAGTCGCCCGAAGAAGTTCCCCTCCAACTGGCCGCCATTCCAGTCCCCGCCGCTCCCGTGGTCGCCGTCGGGAATCGTGTGCCCGATTTCAGCGGTATGGCCAAAAACGAAGTCCTGCGCCAGACTGTGGCCCGCGGCATGCCTGTAGAAATTATGGGTGACGGGC
>JBGSME010000302.1:0-5922 GCA_041740335.1 Bryobacteraceae bacterium
TCGAGGGGTTGATCGCGCACGACGGTTCCCGTCACGGAGAACGGCGGGACGACGCGGATCTCGAGCCCGGCGATGTCGCGGCGCGAGACGTGCACCGCGGCATAACCCTTGAGCACCCGCTCGCCGCGCTTTTGATGGGCAAGAGCGGTCCAGTCGCCGTCGGTGATAGCGTCGACGGCGAAGCGGCCGTTTTCGTCGGCGGAATGGAAGGTGCCGTCGCCGTCACCGTTCGAGACGAGGACGTTTGCCTTGGCGGCGCCCTTGCCGTCTTCGTGCAGCACGACGCCACTGACGCGACGAATCGGCGCTTTCAGCAGCTTGATCTGTAGGCCCTCCGCCGTGACGCCCGGTTGCACCAGAATTTTCGCAGCCTCGGACGAATGCGCGACTCCTGGGAAGTATGTGGGCACCCAGGACATGCGAAGGCCTTCCTCCTCGCCTGGCGGCGTGGGCGGCTTGGGATCCTTCTCCGGATTGCCCGTCATGTGCTTGAAGGTCGGCAGCGCCCCGAGTATCCAGGCGCCGGGCGTGACCTGGGGGAGGCGGAACTCTCCGCGGTCGCCGGTGATCGTGGTGTTGCGCATTGTCTTGTCCCATGGCGTGCTCAGGCCGACGGTGACGCCTTTCATTGGTTCGCCGTTGGGGTGGAGGATGCGGCCGGCGACGGCTCCATCGGGCACGAGGTAGGGCTCAAGCTTGATGGCGCTTTTGGCCGCCGGGTCGATGGTGAATGGCCGGGCCGCAGGGTGATCGAAGGCGAGGGCCGCGTAGTCGTCGTGGCGCACGATCAGCCGATATGGTCCGCCGCTGGGCAGGTCGCCGATTTGGAACTTGCCGTGGACGTCGGAGGTGGCCTTGCGCACCTCTTCTTCTTGCTCGCCGAACCGCAGTTCGATGCGTGCGCCGACGATGGGCGCTTGGGTGACGCTATTCCTCGCGACGCCTTCCAATGCGCCTTTATTGGCGCTTGTTTGCGAGAGGGCAGGAAGCGACGCCAGCAGGAGGAAAAGCCGGCTCATAGCTTTGAGTCTAGCGCTGCGCTAGACTGCCGTGACGGACGTCGATCCCATCCACATGAAGAAGCCCCGCTGTGAGACTTCATCGAGCGTGGCCTCCTCCACCGGCATTGGCGCCGCATGCGCGAGATCCATGCCCTGCGCAATGCGGCCCGACTCGCACTCGATGTTGGCCTGGAAGTTGTTGCCGACGGCCGTTTGACCGGTAAAACCCGCAAAGTCGCATAAGGAACCGCGAAATGGAGCTCGGCGGGTGGACGTACTGGTTTCGGCGATGCGGCGAGGCCGCATCCGGTACGAAGCCGACGACGGTTCCAGTCTCCGCTACGCTGTGCCGTTACTCAGGAGCTATTGCGGCCAATCCCCATAAGCTCATCACAGCCAAGGACTTCCAGCCTAATCGGGTACTGGGAAAGCGCGCTATTTCAGCGCTTCATTGATCTCAATATCCCGCCTCAAGACGTCGGTGAGAAGCTGCGAGAGGTCGACTCCCTTACGTGCGGCTTTGTCGGAGAAATACTCCCAGACACTTTTCTCAATCGATGCAGGTAGGAAAACAACTGCTTCCGCCGAAATATGATGACGTCCGCGCGTGGCTTTACTGAAGTCGATCTCGACCGGCATTTCTTCGTCCATCGGTTGGTTGGTCATTGGCTTTCCGTGTAGTAGCGAATCTCCGTCGCCGTCGACCGGCGAGCGGTAATAAGTCGGATCTTGATCAGGCCGCCTCCATTGTCCGTCCTAAAGATAGGCTACCGACATCGGCACCCCATTGCTCGCCAGTCCAATCGAGAACCCACGTTCTTCCGACTCGCTGTGCGTAGTGTCGGCGACGGTGAGAATTCGGGGATCACCAAAGATCGACGATGCCAACTCGAACGAGGCGCCGTGTTTGCGGAGGTTAGCCGCAGCCTTCGCCTCATCCCACTCAAATTGGAACTTGAGTTCATCCAAGCCGACTCTCTTCTACCATGCTACACCCGCCGCACCGCCGCACAGGTCCCGGACGAACCCGGTGGCTGAAATTTCGCTGCCGGCCGAATCGCCAAAGCAAAACGCTCCTGCCCCCAGAGGGTCCCGCACCGTTGGGTGCTCAGGGAAGTTCATCATTCCCGGCTTGTGGGACATGCATGTCCACGTGGGGAAATCGAGGAAGACTGGTTTCCGCTGTATTTGGCCAACGGCGTGACGGGCTTACGGGAGATGTTCGCATCGGAGGCAAACGCAAAGCGCCAGAGCCGGTATCAGAAGGAACTCGCGAGCGGCAAGAGGATTGGGCCTGATCTGTTTTGGACACTGTTTGCATTGGACGCTCCTGCGATCGGAAACGCAGAGCAGGCGCGAGCCGAAGTGGCCCGCCGAGGGGCACTCGGCATGAAGTACATCAAGATCTACAACGGACTCTCGCGGGATGCCTATTTCGCGATTGGCGATGAGTGCCGGCGGCGAGGCTTACAGATGGTTGGGCACTTGCCTGATCGCGTCAGCGCGCAGGATGGTTCGCGAAAAGGCATTGCCTGGCTGGGGAATACTATCATCTGGTGGCAGCCTGGAAGGCGACCAAACAGGAAGTGAAAGCTTATGCCGAACAAGTCTAAAGTGAAAATCGGAGCGGAGGAAATCGCCGACAGAGCCTCGCGCGGCGAAGATGTTTCCTCATTTTTCACCGGGAAGTTTACCGTAGTCAGACCGATTCGCCGGGTGAACGTGGATCTTACAGAAGGAATGCTGACTGAACCTGATGCCCGTGCCGCTCGACTAAACGTCAGTCGGCAGGCGGTCATAAAGACGCTGCTGCGTCAGGCGCTCGATCAAAACGCAGCGGCCAGTCCCAGCAGGAAGCGGAAGGCAAGCTAGCAGGGAGTCGCGGTTCCCTGTGCCGTTTTGTGGGCTCTATCCCCGACAGGCCTGCCATCCTTCATTTCAGTCAATGGGTTATGGCGACGACCAATCGTTACCGCAAAGACTCAGCGATGCGGATTTCCTGCTTCAACAGATCGTTAACCAGGTCGTCCAGGTCCATATTCTTGGCCTGGGCCTTGGCCGCGAGATAATCTTGCACTTCCGGCTCGAGATAGATGGGCAGCCGCAAGACGGCTCCGGGGCGGAAGAACTTCCCTCGCTCGGCGTTCTTGAAATCGTATTCAGGCTTCATTGGTATGTCTGTTCGTACTGGGCGATTTCCGTTTTGGTTGGGCGGCGCGCCGAAATGATGCGCACGGACGCCTGGTTCGGCTCGGTCTCTTGGAACGTATGAACCACCAAGATGTAGCGTCCCTCCTCGTCCTTCCAATCGTCACCCAGCGCTGTTCGTCGCCGCTGTGATCGTCGTCGAAGACCGTTGCCGCTAATGGGTCCTTGAATACTATGGCCGCCAACTTGAAGTCTACCGCGTGCTTGGTCAGGTTGGCCAAAGCCTTGGAGCGGTCCCATTCGAATTCGTAGACGAAGGACACCGGCGATCACTTCACCAGCCGGCCCCGGATGGCCGCCAGCGGCAATGCATCGGATAGGGCGGGCATTTCTCCTGATTGTAGCCGTTTAACATCACTCGGTTCTGCGAGTCGTACAAACGACAAGGTTGTCTGGACCTGCGTGGTGATGACGGAGAACACTCAGACCGTGTCAAGCCGCTCGATTTCTCGCTGCAACTGATCGGCAACACGACCATTGCCAACCCATAACGCTACTTGAAGGCCCACTCCGAAGACTCCGGCGCTTGTCGCATCGAACCATCGATTTGGCTCAGCGTAGATCCAACCAAGTGACGCGAGTGACGCGCCTTGTCTGCAGCGTCATGATTGCCCTGCTGTTTCTCATGGTCAAATCTATTGAGCGCGTCAACCGCACGGGAGTAGTGGCCGACAAGGTACTCACTCGCTCTCATCCGATCCAATAGAGGCATACCTCAGATTAACTTCGACAGGAATTTCTTTTACTGGACGATAAAGGTTATCGTCCACTATAGAGCGGGCAGGGAGGCCGCCCTCCTATGTCAAATGAACTCGTCAAAACCGGCTCCGGCCAGACCTCGAACGCCGGTTTCGCGGCGGACGAATTCTTCAAGGCTAGTATCAACAACCCGCACACGCGCCGGGCCTATGGCCGCGTGATCGGGCGGTTCCTAGACTGGTGCGATCAGCGCGGGCTCGCGCTTCACAACATCACGCCCGGCCTGGCTGGCGAGTACATGCAGAAGCTCGAAGGCTCCGCGCCGACCAAGAACCAGGCGCTCGCCGCCTTGCGGCATTTTTTCGATGCCCTGGTGCAGCGCCACGCCGTGCCGCTCAACTCCTTCGCCTCCGTGCGCGGCCAGAAACACAGCGTCATCGAGGGCAAAACCCCGGAGATTTCCATCGACCAGGCACGCAAGCCGCTCCATTCGGTCAAGACCGGCGACGTGATCGGCCTGCGCGATCGCGCCGTGCTCGGTATCCTCGCCTACACCGGGGCCCGGATCGGCGCTGTCGCCAAGCTGCGGATGGTGGACTTCCGGAATCTGGGAGAGCAACGGGCGCTGCGCTTCCGCGAAAAGGGCGGCAAGGACCGCGAGATCCCTGTGCGCCACGATCTGGAGGGGTGGCTGCGCGACTACATCGCCGCGGCTGGGATCGAGAATGAGGCGAAGTCCGCGCCCCTCTTCCGCTCGGCAGTAGGGAAGCAAAAGCTTCTAACGGCGGAGGCCTACCCGGCCCACTCGATGCGCCGGATGCTCAAGCGCCGCCTGGCCGATGCTGGGCGGCCCGATCTCTTTTCCCCGCATAGTTTCCGCGTCGCCGTGGTAACGGACCTCCTCAAGCAGGACGTGCCGCTAGAGGACGTGCAATACCTCGCCGGGCACTCGAACCCGAAGACGACGCAGATCTACGATCGGCGGCGGCGGCGCGTCACGCGCAACATCGTGGAGCGGATTTCGATCTAACTTCCGCCTCACGCGGACCGTCAGGTTACTCGTACAATAGTCAGCACCCTTTCTGTTATGACCTCGGCCACTATCAAGCTCTTCCTCCCTCGCGGTGATGCGAAGAGCCTGCGGACCGCTGAAATCTCCAACTGGACCGGCAAGGCTGTCGCTGCGCCCCGCACCGAGTTGGACGAGCTTCTCGCTCGCGAGGAACTGGAGAAGGCCGGTGTCTATATCCTCCTTGGCAGCGACCCCAAAACAAACTTTCCCCGCGCTTACATTGGCGAGGCGGAGATCATTCGCGATCGACTGAAGCAACATAAGACCAAAGAGTTCTGGGTTTCAGCGATCGTCTTCGTAAGCAAAGATGAGAATCTGACGAAGGCTCACGTGAGGTATCTAGAAAACCGCCTCCTCGCCGAGGCGATGCAGGTCAACCGATTCACGCTCGAACAGAACCAGGCTGGCGGCTCCCGGCTTCCCGAATCCGACCGGGAAGACATGGAGGTCTTTCTAGCCCGCATTCGGCAACTCCTTCCCGTCCTTGGCTCCGACATTCTCGCGCCCATAGCCCAAAGTCCGGCTACAGCTCAGCCCGGTGGGATGCTCTTCTGTCGCAACAAGGGAGCCGAGGGGCGAGGTCAACGGACAGCCAACGGCTTCGTTGTGTTTCGCGGTTCCACCGCCGTTTTAGAGCAGCGCAGGTCTGCCGACAGCTACCCCTACGTCCTAGCCCAGCGCAAGCAACTCGTTTCCGACGGAACGCTCATCGAGAAAGATGGGTTCTTGGTCTTCAGCAAAGATGCAGAGTTTTCTAGCCCGTCGGCTGCCGCCGCCGTCATTCATGGCGGGAGCGCCAACGGACTCATCGCGTGGAAAAGTGAAGAGGGAATCTCGCTCAAACCCTCGGGGGACACCTGAAAACCGGCCAATGAGGGACACCGCAAAACCGGCCAACGGAATCAGGCAAGACAAGGACATTTATAACCCACGTTGACGGCG
>JBGSME010000303.1:0-3189 GCA_041740335.1 Bryobacteraceae bacterium
CGGGGCCGCATTCGGATTGCTGGAGCAGCTTCAGAGCGATGTCGGCGTTGCGGACTTCGCCGGCGGCTTTGAGCACGGGACGCAGGCGCGCGGCGAGGTGCTTGGAGCGGTCCGAACCATAAGTACAGCCGAATAGACGGAGGGCTTGTTGGACGCGGCGGATGGAGACGCGGAGGTCGTGGACGGGGTCTTCGGAAGGATCGGCCATGACGCGAACGAGTTGCGTTCTGACGCGGGCAACGCGTATCTCGACTTGCGCAAGTGCAAAATCCTCCATGCTAGCTACTAGTGTATCGCCGGACGGGCGGCGGCGCGCCGGGCCCGGCGGGGGCTGGTTCGGGAACAAAAAACCGGCGCGGATCCCGGTAAGGGAGCCGCGCCGGAGAGTGTAGAGTTCAGATGCGCGATCTTGGACTGTAATCCGTTACCGCCGTGCAGCCATCACTTTCGGCATTGCGAGATAGCCGACGATCTTATCCTTGGTGACTTCGTTGACGACGATCTCGTAAGGCTGACGGGCGCCGGAGACGTAGAACTGGACCGGTTCGTTGATGGTCTTGTCCTTCTTCTCTACTCTCTTGTCGTCGGCGACTAACTGGAGGTTGAACTTGTTGCGTTTGGTGTCGGCCTTTTTGAGCTGCATTGCGATTGTGCCGACCTTCACCATTCCGTTCTTCTTGGTGATGGCGAATTCGTGGTAGTTCTTCTCGCCGAGTTCGCGGAGGGCGGCGAGTTCCTTGCCGTTGGTGGCGATGAGGCCGCTTTGCACGCCGAGGTCACCACGGACGCTTTTGAGATCGGCGATGGTGGATTCCAATTCGGTGCGGGTCCGTTCGACTTCGGACTTGACGGTGCCCACTTCGGTGGCGACTTCGCCGACCTTGACCGATGTGAGCTCATGGGCCTGACGGACGGAGCCGATGGCTTCATCGACACGGGCCTGAGCGAGCTTGTTTTCCGCGGCGAGGGTATTGACCAACTCTTCGGCTTTGCGGGCGACGCGATCGGCGTTGGCACGAGCCTGCTGAGTGGCCATGGCGGCGGCCTTCTGGGCCTGCGTCTGCGATTGGGACAGTTGCTGGTTCAGATCCTCGATGGACTTCTGCGCCTGCGAGGCGTAGGTGGAGTGCGATTGCTTGAGCTCGTTGAGCTCGACCGCGGTGGAGTTGCGCATGTTGGCAACGTCGGCCTCCATGGTGCTGCTCCGCCAGAAGAGGAATCCATTGGCGGCCACCAATGCGCAAATCACGCCACCGGCGGCGAATAGTTTCCAATTGCCCGAGGGTTGCTCGGCGTTATTGGACGTGGGGACGGTCTTATAAGTTTCCATCGGTCGGTTCTCCCAGTGATTGAGATTCGGTCGCTTTGTTCAGCTTCCGATGTCTGTTAGAGCAAATGCGGTGCCAAACTTGCGGGGCGGGCGTAAGGTGTTGGAAATATTGGGGCAACTGTGCGGCGAAGGTAGCTTAGGGCGGTTTGGATTGGGATGTGCCCTCATTAGCGTGTAAGTTTTGCTAATAGCTGGATAGCTGGCTGTTGTAGGATTTACTCACCCGTGGTTGCGTTGAGGGTCCGACGTCGTGCGAGGATAGAAGTTTGATTACCCGGGACGAACTACTGGCGCTACTGGGCGGTCTCGAAACGGATCGGGTCGAGCGGACTACGTCCACCAGTGACACCGTTAAGTTTTCAAAGGCTGTTACCGCGTTCGCCAATGATTTGCCGGGCCATCAGCAGCCCGGGTACCTTGTGGTGGGAACTAATGATGACGGGTCGCGGTCTGGGCTGCAAGTGACTGACGAGCTTCTCCAGAATCTGGCCGGGCTTCGATCGGACGGGAACATTCAGCCGTTGCCGGCGATCGCGATTAAAAAGTTCGGCTTGCCAGGGGGAGAGGTCGCCGTAGTCGAGGTTCTGCCTTCGGATCTGCCTCCGGTTCGATACAAGGGCCAAGTATGGGTCCGCATCGGACCGCGGCGCGGAGTCGCCAGTGAGCAGGAGGAGCGACTATTGTCGGAGCGCCGCGTTGCCAGTGCGCGGACGTTTGACGCGCAACCCTGTTTCGGCAGTGCGGTTTCCGACCTCGCAGTAGATTTGTTCCGCATCAACTACCTTCCCTATGCGGTCGCCGCCGAGATCCTGGAGGAGAACCACCGGGATCCCGTCGAGCAGATGTCGTCTCTCCGGTTTTTCGATCCCGTGCGGGCGTGTCCGACCAACGCCGCGATTTTGCTGTTTGGGAAGAATCCTCTCGAATGGCTCCCTGGGGCCTATGTCCAGTTCTTGCGAGTCGACGGTCCCGATTTGGCTTCGGAGGTGGTTCAGGAAAAGCGGCTTTCGGGCGACCTGCTCACGCTCCTGCGAGAACTCGAGTCGATGATGGAACTGAACCTGAGTACTTTTCCGGTGGAGAGCTCGCTGCTTCGTGAAGAAGCGGTGACGACTTACCCGGCCAAGGCGATCCGGGAGTTTCTGATGAACGCCGTGCAGCACCGTTCGTATGAATCGACGGCACCGTTACGGTTTTATTGGTTCTCGGACCACATCGAGATCCAGAACCCAGGCGGACTGTACGGTGAGGCGTCACCGGAGAACTTCCCGTCGCAAAATAGTTATCGGAATCCGATTCTCTCGGAGGCGATGAAAACCCTCGGGTTCGTGAACCGCTTTGGCCGGGGCGTGTACCGTGCCCAAAAGGCCCTGGGCCAGAACGGCAACCCTGCAGCGACGTTCGACTTCGACAATTCCTTTGTTCGAGTTACAGTGAGGATGTCCTGACTACAATCGCTTTTTTCAATAACAAAGGCGGAGTCGGAAAGACGTCGCTTGTCTACCACCTCGCGTGGATGTTCGCCGACCTTGGCGCCAGCGTCGTGGCTATTGACCTTGATCCACAGGCCAACCTTACGAGCATGTTCCTGCCTGAGGAGCGGCTGGAGGAGCTTTGGCCAAAAGGAAGCCATCAACTCACGATCGATGGCGTAATCGAGCCGATACGGCGCGGGTTGGGCGACATCAAAGAACCGCATCTCGAGCGGATCTCTCGGGAGCTTAGCCTGCTGCCCGGAGACCTGCGCCTCGCCACCTTCGAGGACAAGCTCTCGGGGGCGTGGCCACAGTGCCAACTCCGGGACGAAGCTGCGTTTCGCGTGATGACAGCATTCCACCGCGCGGCGCTCGCCGCTGCAG
>JBGSME010000304.1:0-3226 GCA_041740335.1 Bryobacteraceae bacterium
CGGCGGTGGCGGTGGCGAAGGCGAATATTCAGACGGCGAAGATGGAGATCGATGGTGCGCGTGCGGAGGTGGCGGCGGCGCGGACGTTGTTGCGTCCAGCAATGCCGGCGGAGGTGTCGCGGCGAGAGACGATTCCTGTGACGATTCCGGCGGCGGGGCGGGTGATACGCGTGATCCAGGAGAGCGAGGGCGTGGTGACTCCGGGGACGCCGCTGATTGAGATCGGCGATGCGAATGCGATTGAAGTGGAGGTGGAGGTGCTTTCGCCGGATGCGGTGAAGATGGGTCCGGGAACGCGGGTGTTGCTGACGGGGTGGGGTGGCGAGGAGACGTTGGAGGCGCGGGTGCGGGTGATTGAGCCGGGGGGATTTACCAAGGTTTCTGCGTTGGGGGTGGATGAGCAGCGGGTGCGTGTGATCGCGGACATCACGTCGCCGGAGGCGGATTGGAAGCGGCTGGGAGATGGGTATCGGGTGGAAGGGAGTTTTGTTCTGTGGGAGGGGGAGCGGATATTGCAGGTTCCTTCGAATGTTCTGTTTCGGTATCAGGATGGGTGGGCGGTGTTCGTGATTGAGGGCGGCGTGGCGCGGCGGCGGGCGGTGGAGGTGGGGCATCGGAATGGGTTAACGGCGGAGGTGTTGGGTGGCGTGAAGGAGGGGGATGTTGTGGTGGCGCATCCGGATGAGACGGTGGAGGATGGGAAGCTGGTGGAGGTGAAGTAGCGGGGGTGAGGGCGATGTGTTCTTTGCGCCGAAAGAATAATATGGGTAGCAGCATGCGCACGCTTCTCTACCTACTCCTCGCAGTCACCCTACTCGGCGCGGACTGGCCACAGTTCCGCGGACCGAACGCTTCTGGACTGTGCCCTTCCTGCGGGCAAATGCCGACCGAGTTCGGACCTCAGAAGAACGTCCGCTGGAAGACGGGAGTGCCAGTTGGGAACTCATCGCCGGTGCTGATTGGCGATCGGATTTTCCTCACCGCCGCGGAAGGCGACGATCTGATCACGATGTGTCTCAGCCGCAGTACCGGGAAGGTTCAGTGGCGGCAATCGGTCCGTGCGGCGAGGCATGAAGCGCAGCACAAACTGAATCACCCCGCCGCGCCCACCGCGGTCAGTGATGGAAAGAACGTCTTTGTGTTCTTCGCTGATTTTGGGCTCGTGGCTTACGATTTCGATGGTAAGGAGCGATGGCGGTTGCCGCTTGGTCCGTTCAACAGTCTGCACGGCGTGGCGGCGTCGCCCATTTATGCCGACGGAAAAGTCGTGCTTGTGTGCGATCAGGACACCGACGCATACATCATCGCGGTGGATGCCGTTAGCGGCAAGGTGGCGTGGAAGAAGCCACGCGAGGTGAGCAACGGATACTCGACGCCGATCGCCTACCACCCGCCGCGAGGCGCCGCGCAGATCATCGCGCCCGGCTCCTATCAGCTCACTGCGTATTCGATCATGGATGGGGAGCGGGTCTGGTTCGTTCGCGGCCTCACGTGCCAGCCGAAATCGGTGCCAACCATTGCGGGCGATACTCTCTACTTCAACGGTTGGACGGTGGGGAACGACGACGGGCAGCAGGTGGAGCTGCCGGCCTTCGCGGAAGTGATCGCCGCGGCGGACGGTAATCAGGACGGGAAGCTGGCGCAGGCCGAACTTCCAAAGCCGTGGCAGCCAACCGGGACCTGGCGTGCGATCGACTTGGATCGGGATGGTTTTATGAACGAGCGGGAATGGGCATTGTTCCGGTCTCGGCGTGCGTCGCGCAACGGCATGATGGCCGTGAAGCTCGGAGGTAACGGCGACGTGACGGACACGCATTTGCTGTGGCGATTTCAGAAGTCGCTGCCGGACGTTTCGGCGCCGCTCGTTTACAAAGACGTTGTGTTTCTCTTTCGGAACGGCGGAATCGCAACCAGTCTGGACGCGCGGACCGGCAAGGTGCTGAAGCAGGCTCGTTTGACGGGGGCGCTTGATGACTACTATGCGTCACCGGTGGGCGTGGACGGCAAGGTCTACATCGCGAGTGAGCATGGCAAGGTTGTGGTGCTGCGCGCGGCCGGCGACTGGGAGATTCTGGCGATCAATGATTTCGAGTCAGACATCTACGCGACGCCGGCGATTAGCGAAGGAGTGATGTACATTCGGACCCGGGAAGCTCTTTATGCGATCGGTCCGTCGAAGTAGTTAGCCGCGTTTGCGTTCGGCGAGGGCGGCCTGGTGGAGCGCGCGGATGTAGCCGATGCTGTAGGACCAGCCGGCCGAGCGTCCGCCGGCCATTTCGGGCACATGGTCGGCGATGAGGTTACCGCGGAAATCGGCGTCGACGAGGGTCTTCATCAGCTTGTACATGTCGGTATAGCCGTTGTCGATGTAGGTTTCGACGAAGTACGGAATGGGGGCGGTGACGTTACGGAAGTGGATCTTCCAGAGCTTGCCCATTTTGGCGAAGGCGCGTGCCGCGTCGTAGACGTTCTTGCCGGTGCTCGCGCCGCCTTCCATCCAGGTGCCGCAGCAGAGGCAGACGCCGATGTTGGGCGAGTTGGCGATTTCAAGAGCGCGGACGTAGCCGTCAAAGGTGCCGAAGATGTGGCGGGGGATGCCGCCGAGTTCAGGGACTGGCGGATCATCGGGGTGGATGCCGATGCGCACGCCGGCTTCTTCGGCCACGGGCGCGATCTGTTTGATGAAGTAGGTGTAGTTTTCCCAGAGCTCCTCTTTCGAGTATTTGCGGCCGTGGGTGAGGGGACCTTCGTAGACTTTGCCATTCCAGAAGCCTTTTGCGGTTGCGAGTTTGAAGGCGCGGGCGGAAGCGCCGCCGCGGGTAGTTTCGCGGTCGCTGGACCAGATTCCGTTGGCCATGTGGGCGTAGGTGATGTAGCCAATACCGGCTTTGCCGGTGTCGCGGATGTATTGTTTGAGCCAGGCGATCTTCTCGTCGCGCCCGGCGAGGTTGAGCGTGATCTCTTCGATGTTGCGGTTGTCGTTGTTGGAGATGTTGAAGACTTTGAGTCCGGCGGCTTCGACGCGTTTTTTGATTGCGAGGAAGTTGTCGAGCGTGCCGCGATCTTTGCCGGTCTGGACGTTCAGATAGTCGATCCCCATCTGTTTGATCCAGGTAAGTTCGTCGGCGGTGGCGTTTTCGCCTACCTGCATGGAAAGCTTGATGCCGGGGGAAAGGGGTTCGAGTTTTGCGGCCGGCGCGGGAGTGGCGGCGGCGGCGGTGGCGGC
>JBGSME010000305.1:0-2048 GCA_041740335.1 Bryobacteraceae bacterium
GGAGAGCTGCACCATGCCGACGTAGCTCATCCAGTACGGGGCGGGCATGATCGCCTCGTCGCCCGGGTTCAGCGTGGCGGTCATGGCGTTGTACAGCACCTGCTTGGCGCCGGTGCACACGATCGTCTCCGCCGGCTTGTAGTCGAGCGCGTTGTCGCGCTTGAGCTTGAGGCAGATCGCCTCGCGCAGCTCGGGCAGGCCGATCACTGCCGGGTACTTGGTCTTGTTGTCGCACAGCGCCTTGATGCACGCCATCTTGATGTGGTCCGGCGTGGGGAAGTCGGGCTCGCCAGCCGAGAGGCGGACGACGCTCTTGCCCAGGCGTTCGAGTTCCAGCGCCTTGGCGGTTACCACGGAGACTTCCGAGGCTTTTACCAGGCTGAGATGTTCGGCGATTAGTGTCATGAAAGGTCCCTTATCGTTGTTTGCTGACTGTGGCTTGAAGGCCGCCTGAATTCAGAAGTCGAAACGATTCTATGGCTGCCCATAACAACAATCAAACTGAATATTATTAAGAAGTTTATAAATTTTCCTTATACTAACGACCGGTATTGGTGCAGGAGCGCGACGATGAACATCAACAAGCTGAAATCGCTGATGTACGTGGCGGAACTGGGCAGCGTGAGTGCGGCGTCGAACGCCATGCACCTGACCCAGGCTGCCGTCAGCCAGCATCTGAAGGATCTTGAGGAGGAGCTCGGATTGCTGCTAGTCGACCGGACGCGGCGCCCCGTATCACTGACCAAGGAGGGCGAGGAACTGGTCGGCGTGACTCGCCAGATGCTGCGGCAGTGGAACGAGTACAAAGATCGCAAGCGCAACGCCGACCTGGGCGGCGAACTGGTGCTCGGGCACGTGCGCAGCGCGGTGACCGGCGTGGTGGCCAGTTCACTGGCGTTCCTGCGCGCCAAGCACCCGCGTTTGAAGATCCGGTTGGTTGTCGGTAGCGGCGTCAGCAAGTATCTGGCCCAGGACGTCGTCAACCGCAAGATCGACGCCAGTTTCGGCGTCGGACCGCTGCACCTGCCGGAGGAACTGCTGTGGCGGCCCTACTGCCAGGAGCGTTTGTACGTGATCGCCTCGAAACAGTACCGTGGGATGACGGACGAGGAACTGCTCAAGCTCGGTACTTTCCTGCGCCATAAGCCGCCTCAAATCGAAGAGACGATAATCGATCACGAACTGAGACGGCGCGGATTCAAGGTTGATACGATCATGGAATTCGATTCGTATGATGCCATCCTGTTGATGGTCGAGCATGACGCCGGGGTTGGGATCGTGCCGGAATCGTATCTCACCCCGAAAAAGTTCCAGGAGCTCCATTGCGTGCCGTTCGGCAACCCACCGTTCACACGCGAGATGGGGCTGATGGTCCGCCGCGACAGCCCGGATCTATACTTGGTGAACCTTTTGTGGGAGGCGATCAAGGATCTCTCGTCGCACCCTCGGCCGGTCAGGACGGCTGGTCCGAAGGGAGATAATTAACTATCCGCGCAGCGGCGGAAGCGCTTCTCCTCTCGGGATGAAAAGCAAGGCCAGCCCGTTGTTGCAGTAACGCGTTCCGGCGGGCGGTGGTCCGTCGTCGAAGACGTGCCCTTGGTGTCCTCCGCAGCGCGAGCAGTGGTACTCCGTGCGCGGATAGCGCAGTTTGTAATCGATTTTGGTGGCGACAGCGTCAGGCAGGGCTTCCCGGAAACTCGGCCATCCAGTGCCGCTCTCGTACTTCGCGCGGCTGTCGAAGAACGCTTGAAAACAGGCGGCGCAGACAAACGTGCCATCGCGTTTTTCGCTCAGCAAATCACTGCTGCAGGCGAACTCGGTGTCTTCCTCGAACAGGATGCGGTAGGTTTCTGGCGGCAGCAGTTCGGCCCATTCGGCTTTTGTCTTGACTGGCGGCATGGTTCGATCCTCGATGCATTGCAGTGTCCCTTGGGCAACTTCCGCACAGCGTGGTTCATGTTGCATTTGCAACAGGGTTGCGAGTGGTCCGTCCGCATGCTTAAATTACGGTCCCTCTTCTTCACGAGAATTCGACGTGGCGCTCCATG
>JBGSME010000306.1:0-4508 GCA_041740335.1 Bryobacteraceae bacterium
TCTGCGAGGGATGGAATTGTTCACCAACGAGCAAGAGGTGCAAGTGAACGTCCTCGATTCCGGCAGCCGCCACTTGAGCCATACGTTTTTCGAGTGGTGCGCGGAGACCATGCCGGGGGCGCTGTCCTCGGCGTTGGACTATGCCGCCGCGGGCGGTGTCTATCGCGTGAGCCACAAATCGTTCTTCCAGGTGAACCGGTTCCTCGTGGATCAGTTGGTGGACACGGCGACCGGCGGCGTCTCCGGTGACCGCGCGCTCGATCTTTACGCCGGTGTTGGGCTGTTCTCGATCCCTCTCGCCAAGCGGTTCGGCGAGACGGTGGCAGTGGAAGCGGTGGCGAGCGCGGTGGTTGATCTGGAGCACAACGCGCGTCAGGCCGGGGTGACTCTCAGCGCTGTTCGCGAGGGCGTTGAACGATACCTGGAGCGCCTGGAAGAAGCACCGGACTTCGTGCTGGCCGATCCGCCGCGGGCCGGATTGGGACGCGCGGTCACCGCGGGCCTCAACCGTTTGAAGCCCCGCCGGGTGGTGATCGTGAGCTGCGATCCTTCGACGTTGGCGCGCGATCTCGCCGAACTCACCGCCGCCGGGCTTCGGATCGAAGTAATGACCCTCATCGATCTATTCCCGCAAACGGCGCACATCGAGACGGTGACGCAACTAGGACCGGGCTAGGGCCTGGCGAGCTTGCCCGCGATCTTCGCCACGTGGCTGCCCTGGAACCGGGCGATCCCCAGCTCGTTCTCGCTCGGCTGTCGCGATCCGTCACCGGCGGCGATCGTAGTCGCCCCGTAGGGGCTGTCGCCGCTGATCTCCGCCAGCGTCATCTGGCGTTGCTCGGAATACGGGACGCCGACCACCACCATTCCGTGATGCAGCAGCGTGGTGTGAAAGCTGAGGATCGTCGATTCCTGCCCGCCGTGCTGCGTTGCTGTGGAACAGAAAACGCTGCCGGCTTTGCCGATGAGTGCCCCGGTCATCCAAAGCTTTCCGGTCTGATCCAGAAAGTTGCGCATCTGCGCGGCCATGTTTCCAAAGCGGGTCGGCGTGCCGAAAACGATCGCATCGGCCTCGGCGAGCTGTTCCGGTTTGGCGATCGGGATGTGCTCGAACGCGGCGCGCGCGGCCTTGGCGCCCGTACGTTCCAGGGCCGTGTCCGGGATAAGTTCAGGTACTTGATAGATCGACACTTCGGCGCCTTCCACCGATCGCGCGCCTTCGGCGACCGCTTCCGCCATTTTGTAGATATGGCCGTACATACTGTAGAAAACGACTTGAACTTTCATATTGCTTGGATGCCGCCGGGGGGGCTTGGTCGCAACTATCTTGCCAGCATCCGCAGTGCCGGCAGGATATCGCCAATCGCCACGGGTTCGCTACCCTGGGATCCAAAGGCGAAGTAAAGCTTGCGGAAAAGCGGGTACATTTTCGCGTAGACTTCGACAGCGGCGGGATCCGGATTGATGGTCCGATATCGCGGGCACAGCGCATCCTGCGCCTGTTCAACGCTGGAGAACGTGCCTGCGGCGAGAAACGCGAAGATGGCGCTGCCCAGGCTCGTAACGTCGCCTTCCGGCACGAGCACTGGTTTCCCCAGGACGTTGGCGTAGACGCGATTCAGCGTCTCGTTCCTCTGCGGGATGCCTCCGGCGTTGATCACGCGGTGCACCGGCACGCCGTATTCTTCCATGCGCTCGAAGATGGCACGGGTGTGAAACGCGGAGCCTTCAATGGCCGCGAAAAGCTCGTCCGCTGCCGTATGCGCGAGGTTCCAGCCGAGCGTGATGCCGCCAAGTTCGGGATTGACGAGCACGGTCCGGTCGCCGTTGTCCCACGCGATGCGCAGCAGCCCGGTTTGTCCGGCACGATACTGCTCAAGGCCTTTCGAGAGCTCGCCGGCCGAAGTGCCGGCGCGGCGGGCGATCGAGTCAAACAAGTCCCCGGCAGCGGAGAGCCCGGCCTCCATACCGGCCATCTTCGGATGAATCGAACCTTGCACAACGCCGCAAAGGCCCGGAATGAGGGTGGCCTGATCGGCGATGGCCATAATGCAGGTGGAGGTGCCGATGACGTTTACTACGTCGCCGGCGCGAATCCCCGCGCCGACAGCATCCCAATGTGCGTCCAGCGCGCCGGTTGGAATCGGGATGCCCGCGCGAACTCCGAGCTTCGCGGCCCAATGCTCACAGAGCCGGCCGGCGATCTGATCGGATGCGGCCCAATTGCCCGTCACACGGTCGCGAACGCCTGCCAGCAGAGGGTCCACGGAAGTGAAAAACCCATCCGGCGGAAGACCGCCGAGCGCGGCGTTGAACATCCACTTGTGCCCCATGGCGCATACGGACCGGGGCACCTGCGCCGGATCGCGAATGTCTGAAAGCACCGCGGCGATATAGTCACAATGTTCGAGCGCAGTGGCCATCCGGCCGCGCTGCTCCGGATTGTGCCGCAGCCAGTGGAGAAGCTTGGCGAAACCCCATTCGGAGGAATAGGTGCCGCCGCACCATTCGATAGCTTCAAGATCGGCGGCATGCGCGGCCGTGGTGATTTCGGCGGCTTCGCGCCACGACCGATGGTCGCACCAGAGATAGTAGTCACCCAGCGGAACGAGGTCCTGGTCGACGGGAATCACGCTCGATCCGGTTGTGTCGATGGCCAATGCCTCCACGCGATCGCCGGGGATTCCGGCCGTTTCGAGCGCGGCGCCAAATGCGGTTTCGAGCGCCGCCATGTGATCGGCGTGGCTCTGCGTCGCGTGATCCGGGTCGGCCGGGATGCGATGAAGCGGATACTCGCCAACTCCAGACCCGAGGCGCCCGCGCTCGCTATCGAACAAAGACACGCGGACAGAGAGAGTTCCGAAATCGACTCCGGCGACAATAGACATAGGCGCGGGGATGAACTACGCGGTGGCCTTCTTCAGGATCTCCCGCACGCGGCGCGCAACCACGTCCACTTCCCCGGGCTCGAGCATCCAGACGCTCAGAATGACGCGGTCCGCCGGCGACGGCGTGCACTCGATCGACGGATCGCCTTCGCGCATCGCTTTCACGAATTCTTTCGGCGAGATCTTCACCTTTGATTCATCCCAGGTGATGTGGACATGAGGCACCTGGTTGGCGATGGGCGGCACCTGAATCTCCGTTTTCACAGAGGCGACGCCGCTTGTGGAATCGATGATCTTCTTGGCCCGGCGTTCCCATTCCTTCCACTCCGCTTTGTGGTCCTTCTTGACGAAGCGTTCCACCGCGATCATCATGCCCAACAGTTCTTCTTTGTTCACCTTTTGGCCGCGGCCGATCGAATCGGAAAACGGCGACGTATTGAGGCGCGCGGCCTCGATCAAATCCTTGCGGCCGAGCAGCAGCCCGGCGCTCTGCGGTCCACGGATGCCTTTGCCGCCGGAGAAGATCACGAGGTCGAACCCGAGCTTCAGATACTTGGTAAGGTTCTCGACCGGGGGCACGTCGGCGGCGGCGTCGGTCATCGTCGGGATGCGATGCTTCCGGCCCAACGCGGCGAACTGTTCGGCGTTGATCTTGCCAATGGTCTCATTGGCGTTGAAGAAGAGCATCATCGCCGTGTTCGGGTTCACAGCGCGTTCGAGTTCATCGGCCGTCTCCACCTCAACGAAACGGATGCCGCAATTGCGAACCGCGTGATCGTAGCCGTAGCGGTGGGATTTCTGTATGATCACCTCGGTCTTCATCCCAGTGGTGTCTGGGAGTTGGCGGATGAGCTTCTGGTCCTTGCCGGTCATGCAACCGGCCGTGCCTACCGTGAGTGCGCTCGATGCCCCGGCGCTAACCATCGCCGCCTCCGCTCCCGTCAGTTCGGCGATTCGTTTGCCAACCGCGTCATGGAGCTCAATGAGACGCACGTAACGCTTGGAGGCGTACTCAATGGCGTCCACCACTTCCTGGCCCATCAACGACGCTGTCAGCGTGGTGTAGGTGCCGGCGGCATTGATGAATGTGCCGATACCCAGTTCCTTGAAATAATCGCGTTTCGTTGTGGCGGCAGCAAGCGAAGCTGGGAGCAGCGAACCGATCAACGGCATGCTGGCGACCGATTGCAGAAAGCGGCGGCGGTGTGACATGAATATACTCCTTCGCCCATTTATATCATGACGTCATGTCAGGACACGCCTACCGGATCGCCAGCGATAGGACATTGGCCGTCTTCCCGCCGATCGTCACTCGGAGGTCCACTTCGCCGCGGCCGGCCAGCGCGGACGGGAGTTGGGCGCTGATCTGATCGAGACCCGCGAATTCCGATTGCCGGCCTGCATACAGAACTTCCGCCGCCATCCCGCCGATCGAGACCTCCACCGTCTGGCTCGCGCTTCTTCCGCGAATGCCGGTTCCGAACAAAACCAGCACCGGGGGCGGGCCGGTGAGATCGATGGGTTCGGTAGCCAGCCGGACATCCTGTGCGCCGGATGGCAGCCCACGCACCACCAGCGCCGCCGGGCGTCCGCGGCCATCGCCGGTGGCGGAGAATAGGG
>JBGSME010000307.1:0-9804 GCA_041740335.1 Bryobacteraceae bacterium
CGCCATCGCCAAGCCGATCGACGCTGGCCTCCACCAAGCCGCCGCACTTCGCCCGAGCGCAGCCGCCCGCGCTTTCACGTCGTCCCACTGATACGCCCAGTTCACCGAGAACGCCCGCGAAGATTGTCCCATCCGGTCCGCCAGCAGCACCTGACGCTCCAGGTCGTACGACACCACCCACTCCTGCCAGAACACCTCCGCCGCGTCCACATACATGGCCATTCGCGAGAACACCGTAGCGTTCGCTAGCGTTGGATCGGCCGGCGTCGGGTCGAATGTCACCCAACCGTACCCGTCGAGAAAGGCTTCCACCCAGCTATGCGCGTCCGAAGCCCGAATCAGATACCATCCCGAAAGTGGATTGTAAACCCCGCTTTGAAACCCCGTCGCAATCCGTGACGGGATCCCGATCGAGCGAAGCATCAGCGCCATCGCCGACGCGAAATATTCGCAGTGCCCCTTCTTGCGCGTGAATAGAAAATGTGAGATCGGGTCATCCACTTCCCGCTCGAGCAACTCCATCGTGTAGCCGTAGCGCGTGCGAAGATGTTCCTCGATCAGCTTCGCGCGCCCAAGGTCGCTCCGCGCCCCCACCGTCGCCTTCTGCGCCAATTCGCGTACCCGCGCATCCAGATTCGGAGTCCGCAAATAGAGTGCGCGCGATTCCTCTGCCAGGGTGATCGCGCCCGGGTACGGCGAAGGTTCCGGCGTATCCAACACCGAATAGAACTGGTAGCGCAGCCCACGGCTCATCCCGCGCGGCAGCTTGTACCCATCCACGCTGGTGCGAATCACCTGCCCCGTATCAATCAGCAGTACCTCCGGGTTTCCCGGAAAAAACAACGCATCGCCGGTGGCGCTCTTCAACTGCACCTCGCCCACAAGGCGCAGCCCGCGCCGCCATGTCTGCGTGTACGGAACCAGCCGCAATCTACCCTGATCGGCAACCATGCGGCGCCCTTCTTCCGGCGCATTGAACCAGCGCTTGCCGTCGAATTCTCCCAGCGCCGCACCGCGCCACTTTAGCGCCAACGGCTTATCCGTTTCAAGGCGCGCATGCATCGCGGGCGTCGACGTCATTCGGATCTCGCCGATCTGACCCAGCCGGACTTCATTCGAAAAGCCAGGCAGCCGGAAGCGTTCCGGCGTGAAGTGGCGTAGCGCTGCTTCCGCCGTCCTCGGCAGGATGAAAAAGAAGCCCGCGGCCAGTAGCGCCACGCCGGCGAATACGAATCCCGATAACACCGCCAGCCGCCGGCCCGCTCCCCGAACCCATCCGCGAGCCACAGTCTGCGGCTTCTCCTGCAGGTTCCGCCGGATTTCGCCGCTAATCTGCGCCGCGATCGCGAAGACAAGAAACGCCACCAGCCACACCAGAAACGAAAGGCCAGCTGACAATACGCTCGCCGCCAGCAGTAGCGCAAGCGAACTCAGCTTGATGAAGAAAAAATCCCGAGCCGTCCGCGCCCGCAGAATGATCAGCGACGCCAAAAAAAATACCAGGTGGATCGTGGCCGGCAGAAACTCCCGCGACACAAATAAATAGTCGGCCGGAAAAAATAACAGATAGCTGAGCGTCAAACCGTTCGCTACCCGATCCGGAAGCTGGAGCCGCACCATTCCCGCCGTCTGCGCCAACCGCAGCGCGATCGCCGCTCCCGCCAGCGCAAGCGATGCCATGTCCAGCGCGCCTGACCCCAATATCGAAAGGTAGGCACACCCCAGCATCCCCAGAATCGACCATTGAAACAGCCGTTCCAGGCTCGGCGCGTTCGCTTGTTTTACCAGAGCCGCCTCACGCTAACATGGTAGTACTTAGGCATGGAAAACGCCGGGATCGCCCGCCTACTCTCAGAAACCGCGGATCTCATGGAGATCGCCGGCGAAGATGGCTTTCGCGTCCGCTCCTATCGCAACGCCGCCGCCGCCCTCGAAAGCTATCCCGAGCGTGTCGCCGATATCGCCGCCGATCCCGAGCGAAAGCTCACCGATATCCCCAGCGTCGGTAAAGCCATGGCCGATCATCTCGCCGAGATTCTCGCCCGCGGATCCTTTGCCCGCCGTGACGAACTTCTTTCCCGCTATCCGCCCACCGCTCTCGAGTTCCTCAAGATCCAGGGACTCGGCCCCAAAAGCGTCGCCCTCATTCTTGAACATTTTCGCGCCACCACCATCGACGATCTCGAGAAACTCTGCCTCGAGCAGAAGCTTCGCACGCTGCCTCGCATGGGCGCCAAACTCGAGGAAAAGGTCCTGCGCTCCATCTCCGCTTACCGCAAGCGCGCCGGACGATTTCTGCTCGACTATGCCACCCAGGTCGTCGAAGAGCTGCAGAGTTGGCTCGCGATCGTTGGCGTTTCCAGTATCACCCCTTCTGGATCGCTGCGCCGCGGCCGTGAAACCATCGGCGATGTCGATCTTCTGGTGGTCTGCGGCGATCCCAACCCCGTGCTCGATCGCTTTGCTTCGCATCCCAAAGTAACCGAGGTTCTTGCGCGCGGCGCCAACAAGTCGAGCGTTCGGTTCGGCCTTGAGGGCATCCAGGTGGATGTCCGCGCTCTTCCTGCTTCCACCTACGGCGCGGCTCTTCAATACTTCACCGGCAGTAAGGAACACAACGTCTCGCTCCGCCAGCGCGCGCTTCGCATGGGTCTCACCCTCAGTGAATATGGGCTCTCGCGCGTCGACACCGACGAACGCGTCGCCGGCGCTACCGAACAGGAAATCTATTCGAAACTCGGCCTCGCCTGGATCCCGCCCGAACTGCGCGAAAACCAGGGTGAAATCGAGGCCGCCGAAAAAAACGAACTCCCGGACCTGCTCGTTCTTGACGACATTCGCGGCGACCTCCATATGCACACCACCGAAACCGATGGCCGTGCCACACTCGAGGAAATGGCCGCCCACGCCAGAGAACGCGGCTATGACTACATCGCCGTGACTGACCATTCGAAAGCGCTCGCCATGGCCAACGGCCTCGACGAGAAACGCGTCGTCGATTTCGCCCGCCGTGTCCGCGGAATCAACCAGTCCGGCGATCTCGGTATCCGTATCTTCTCCGGGCTCGAATGCGACATCCGCCGTGACGGCGCCATGGACATCGACGACGATGCCCTCGCCGAACTCGACATCGTCATCGCGTCCGTCCATTCCCACATGAATCTCGAACCGGCCGAGATGACCGCGCGTCTCCTTCGCGCCATCGAAAACCCCAACGTTCGCATCATCGGCCATCCCACCGGCCGAATCCTCATGCATCGCGATGCGTTTCCCTTCGATTTTGACCGTATCGCCGCCGCCGCCGTCGAGCACGGCGTTGCCTTCGAGATCAATGCGAGCCCGGAACGGCTCGACCTCTCCGGCCCGCTCATCCGCGCCGCCAAAGCCAAAGGCGCTCGCTTCACAATCTCCACCGACGCGCATCACCCCAAGCATCTGCTCAACATGCGCTACGGCGTTCAAACCGCGCGCCGCGGCTGGCTGGAAAAAAAAGATGTCCTAAATACGCTTCCGGGCGAACGGTTACTCGCCGCGCTGCGTCCAAAAGGTAAGGTACACGCATGAGAATCACGAATGCACTTGCCGCGCTGCTGGCCGGGACCACCGTTCTCGCCGCCGCCGGGCTCGAAATTCCGTTCGAAAAGTACAAGCTCGACAACGGCCTTCGGGTCATCCTCTCCAAGGACAACTCCGCTCCCGTCGTCGCCGTCTACGTCATCTACGATGTCGGCGCACGGTCTGAAGAAAAAGGGCGCACCGGATTCGCACACCTGTTCGAACACATGATGTTTCAGGGATCCAAGAACGCCCCGAAGGGCGTTCACTTCCAAACCGTGGAATCGAACGGCGGCAATCTCAACGGCTCCACCCACCCCGACTTTACCGACTACTTCGAAATCCTCCCCTCCAACAAGCTTCCCGTTGCGCTCTGGCTCGAGTCGGACCGCATGCGCGGCCTCAACATCACCGACGAGAACCTCACCAACCAGAAGGAGGCCGTCAAGCAGGAGCGCCGCCTCTCGTTCGACAATCGTGCCTACGCCACCGCGATCGTCGACGTGTTCCCCACCGTTTTCTTTCAAAATTTCCAGAGCAATCACTCCCTCATCGGCTCGTTTGAGGACCTCAACGCCGCCACCGTCGATGACGTCGCCAACTTTTTCAAGACCCACTACGCTCCCAACAATGCCGTTCTCGCCATCGTTGGCGACATCCAGCCCGAGGAAGCCAAAAAGTGGATCCAAACCTACTTCGGTGACATCCCATCCCAAAAGCAGCCTCCCAAGCCCGATCTTTCCGAACCCAAAAAGACTGAGGCGAAGTGGGTGGACTACAAAGACCCACTCGCCAAACTCCCCGCCGTCATGATCGGCTATCCGGCCCCCAAACGCCGCTCGGCCGAATTCTACGCCATGGCCATGCTCGATGTTCTCCTCACCGGCGGCTCCAGTTCCCGCTTTAATCTCAACCTCGTCAAGGGTAAGGAATCCGTGATTCAATACGAAGGAAACCTCGGCTGGCCGTTCGCCTCCGCCAGCGATTTCGTTGACCCGGAACCTTACGCGGTGGCCTTCTTCTACAAGCCCACGTTCACCGCCAAACAAGTGGTGGAGCAGGTGGAAGCCGAAATCGAACGCGTCAAGAACGAGGGCGTCCCCGCCGCTGAGTTGGCCCGCGTTCGCACTTTCCTCCGCTCCAACAACATTCGCGAAATTCGCACCGTACTCCGCCGCGCCCAACTCCTCGGCCAGTACGAAGTCTTCGACGGCGACCCCGGTTTGATCAACACCGAACTCGATCGGTACCTCGCCGTCACCGGTGAACAGATGCAAGCCGCAGCAAAGAAATACTGCGACCCCAAAATACGTTCCGTCCTCTCGATCCTCCCTCACCCGAAGAAATCGGAAAAGGAGTCCGGCCAATGAAAACCTCCGCTCTCGCTCTCCTGCTCGCCGCCACTCTCGCCGCGCAGGACAAAATCGATCGCACCAAACCGCCCGAAACCGGTCCGCTGGCGGACTTTAAGCTTCCGGCGTTCGAAGAGCGAACACTCCCTAACGGACTCCGCCTCCTGATCGTCAACGACGCGCGCTACCCCATGATCGAGCTCCGCCTCGGCTTTCAAGCCGGCGAAAAATTCGACCCTGCCGGGCTCACCGGTCTCGCCGAAACCACCGCCGCTCTCCTCCGGGAGGGCGCAGGTACTCGCGACGCCCGCCAGGTGGCCGAGGAACTCGCCGCGATTGGCGGTGACCTCAATGCATCCACCACCGCAGACTTCCTCATGCTCTCCGGCTTCGCCCTCTCCGAATACGCCGATCGCCTCCTCTCCCTCGCCGATGACTTCGTCCGCAACCCCTCCTTCGCCGAAGACGAACTACGGCTGCACAAGCAGAACCGCATCGAAGAACTCAAGGCCGAACGCGCCGAGTCGGAAACTCTCGCCACCGAACGGCTGTACGAAATCCTCTTTGACGGCCACCCCTACCAACACGCCATGCCCACCGCGGAGACAATCGGCAAGATCTCCCGCGGCGATCTCGCCACATTTCGCCAGAAGTTCCTCGTGCCCAACAACGCCGTCCTCGCCGTCATCGGACCTGTCGGCGATACCCGTGCCTTCGTCAAGAAGCTCCAGAACCACTTCGGCTCCTGGAAAAAAGGCGCACTCCCGGCCCAACCTCCCGCTCAGTTTCCCGCATCGAAAAGAAGCCTCACGCTCATTGACCGTCCCGGTTCCGTCCAAGCCGACATCCTCATCGGCCGCGTCGCCATCGGCCGCCAGCATCCCGACTACTTCCCTCTGTATGTCGGCAACGCGATTCTCGGCACCGGAACCAGCTCGCGGATGTTCAACAACATTCGCGAAAAGCAGGGCTTCGCCTATCATTCCTCCTCACACATGACCCCGCGCCGCGATACAGCCTTCGTCGAAAGCCAAACGCAGGTGCGCAACGAAGTGATCGGGCCCGCGCTCGAAGCCATTCAATCCGAATTCAGCCGCATGGGCGCTGAACGCGTCTCCTCCGCCGAACTCAGTTCCATCAAGAACTACCTCAGCGGCAACTTCGTGATGTCGCTTGCCACCCCCAGCGGCGTCGCCAACCAACTCATCAACACACGGCTCAACGGATTGCCCAACTCCTATCTCGAAACCTACGTCGACAAGATTCGCCGGGTGGAACCGGACCAGATCCAGACTGCCGCCAAGAAATACCTCGACCCTGCGCAAGCCTCCATCGTCGTCGTCGGCGACGCTTCCCAAATTGCGGAACCGATGAAGAAGCTCGGCAGCGTAAAGGTTGAGAAGGCCCCGCAGTGAGCCTTCTGAAGATCACCCACGAAATCTTTGTCACGCCCAGCGGGCGCAAAGAGAAGCGAATCATCGTTCGCCACCCCGGTTCGGCGGCCGCGCTGCCCGTTGACGAGAACGGCCGCGTTTTGCTGGTCAGCCAATATCGCATGCCCGTAGGCGGCCGGCTCTGGGAGATACCCGCCGGTAAAATCGACGAGGGTGAGAACCCGCTGCAAGCCGCTCGCCGCGAACTCATCGAGGAAACCGGCTTTCGTGCCAGGCGTTGGTCCAAGCTCGTCGGCTTCTATCCAAGCCCCGGCTTCCTCGCCGAATTCATCACCGTTTACCTCGCCCGCGGTCTCCGCCAAGGTCAGGCCACGCCCGGCGATGGAGAGGACCTCCAACTCCGCTGGTTCGAGCAGCCCGAAATGGACCGAGCTATTCGTTCCGGCCGCATCCGCGATGCCAAGACCATTTCCGGATATCTCGCCTACCGTCTCGCACTCGAGAAAGGTTGACGTATCATCGCAAGTAGTGAAACATTTCTGCCTCCTGCTGTTGTCCGGCGCCCTCGCCGCCCAACAGGTTGATCTAGGCCGTATCCGCGCCGATCTCACCCGTCTCACCTCCGGTATGCATGGCCGCGCCGCTCTCGAGCCCGGTCATGAAGCCGCCGCTCTCTATGTCGAATCCGCCCTGCGGGAAACCGGACTGCGCACTTCCTTTCAAACCTTCGAACTCTTTCGCGCTTTTTCGGACCCGGCCGCCAGCGCCGTCGAATGGAACGGCCGTCCCCTCGAATATCGAGGTACTTTCAAGCGCGATGTAACGATGGAGGCCCCCGTCGTGTTTGCCGGTTATGGAATTACCGCGCCCGAATACGGCTACGACGACTTTGCCGGCCTCGACGTCAAGGGCAAGATCGTTCTCGTCTTCGATCGCGAACCCGCCGAGCCTTCTAAGCGGAGCCGATTCCTCGGCCGCGGACTCACGATCCATTCCGCCTCCCGCCTCAAGCGCCGTAACGCCCAACTCCGGGGTGCTCTCGCTCTCCTCACGATTCCAAGCGCCCATTCCCAATCGGCGCCCGCCGATCCCAATCCCGCGCGAGGCGGCGCGGTCGCGCTCCACGACACGCTCATCGATATTCCCCAATTGGCCCTGTCCTCCGATGCCGTGGCTTCCATGGCCCCGGACTTTCGCAAATGGCAGGATTTCATTGACCGTACGCAGAAGCCCGCCTCCCGCCTGCTTGAGGGCTCGATGCGGATCCGTCTTGTCAATCGCGAGGTCCAGCACGGCAAAGCAACCAACGTGATTGCCGTGCTCGATGGCGTCGATCCCGCGCGCAAGGAGGAAGCTGTCCTCCTCACCTCCCACTTCGATCACCTGCCCGATCGTGGCGACCGCACTTATCCCGGCGCCAACGACAACTCGTCCGGCACCGTGGCCGTCATCGAGATGGCGCGCCTCTTTGCCAAAAGCGTTCCCAAGCCAAGCCGCTCGATCGTCTTCATTTCCTTCGGCGCAGAAGAAAATGGTCTGCTCGGTTCCTACTACTACGCCGCGAATCCGTTATTCCCGTTGGCCAAGACCGTCGCCGTTCTCAACCTCGACATGATCGCGCGCGACGAAGCACATACTCCGCAAACGCGCGGCCGGCTCCAACTCCGCACCGACACATCCGATGTCCTCAATCTCGTCGGCGGCGCATACAGCCCCGATCTCGTCGCCGCCATTCGCCGGGCAAATAAAGCCACAAGGCTGCGGCTGGACGGCAAGTTCGATAGGGATTCCTCACAGAACACTCTGTGGCGCTGCGATCACTTTCCCTTCCTCGCCGAGCACGTACCCGCCATATGGTTCTTCGGCGGCTGGCATCCGGGATACCACGAGCCGTCCGACACCATGGATCGCCTCAACTACCAAAAGCTCGAAGCCGTCATCCGCCTTGCGATGGCCACCGCTCAGGCGCTCGCCGAGTCCCCCACCCGGCCCGCGTTCCGGGAGCGCTAGACTCCTGTTATGCGCTTTGCTGCTGTTGTCCTTCTTACCTTGCTCCCGCGGTTCGCCCTCGCACAGCCCGCCGAACTCGGACAAGGGTGGCTCGCCGAGTTCAACCTCGCCGCCCGTCAGACCCTCGCTCTGGCCGAAGCCACGCCCGCTGAAAAGTTCGCCTGGAGACCGGCCGCCGGAGTGCGATCGGTCAGCGAGGTCTACATGCACATCGCCACCGGCAACTACTATCTCCTCGATCAGGCCGGCGCGAAGATCCCCGGCAATACTCCCCCGATTCCGACCAATCTCGAAAAGACGGTTACCGGCAAATCCGATGTCATCCAGTGGCTGAAGCGCTCCTTCGATGCTGTTCGCGAGAGCTATCCGCAAACCGACCGCGCCCAGCCCCGCACATTTTTCCGCAAGCAAACCACCTCGGACGCTGTGTTCCTACGGCTGCTGGTGCATAACCACGAGCACATGGGCCAATCGATCGCCTACGCGCGCATCATCGGCGTCGTCCCGCCGTGGTCGAAAAACTAGCCCGCATTTCTGCCATCGTTTCGCGGCTCGGCCCTTTCGCGCGTCACAGCAGAAAAGGCTACGCCCGCGATATCGCACGCGCCACGCCATCGGCCGCCATCACTCCGCGATACTGCGCCTCTTCGAATAACGACAGGCCGCTCAGGTCCGAATTCGCAAACACCAGCCGGCCCCCTGTTTTGGCCGCCTTGGAACGCGCTTCTGAAAAGAGGAACCCCACCGTGGGCCGGATCATCGCATGGCCCAGCCGCATGATGTCGATCCGCGAAACACACTCCCGGATGTCCCGGTGTGCCCGCTCGAGATCGGTGAGAATCGCTTCTTTCCAGAACGCCCAGTCCCGCTCGAGGAGCATTCGCCGTGCCTCGGCCGGCGGGCGATCCGCTAACGCCCAGTAGTAGGTCCACACTCGCCGCTCGCGATGCATCCGCAGCGATTGATGCGTCGCATCCACGTAGCCCAACCCCTTGGATCGATAGATCACGTTGTCCCACGCCGGCGCAAATCCTTTCTCCTCCGGCAGCCGCACGATCGTGAGATTCGCCGTCAGCCATGGCGAATACTCGCCCCGCCATTCCGGAGCATCCTCCATTAAGTGCCGTGCCAGATACGTCGGCGCGGCGAAGATCATCGCATCGGCGCGATACTCCGTGTCCCCGGCCAACACACGATATCGTGACCCAGAACGCTCGATTCGATGTACGAATGCGCCCGTCCGCACATGGCCTCCTTCTATCTCCATCAGCTTCTTCACGATCCACCCGTTGCCTTCCGGCCACGTCAGCGGACCCCGATCGTCCCCATCGCGCGATGAAAAATAGTGGATCCCGGCCCATGCCGAGACATCCCCCGCCGCGCCCCCGTAATCGTCGCGGCAGGAGTAGTCGGCCAGCCACCGCACCGGCTCCGAATCGAATCCCTCCGCGCCCATCCACGCCGCCATCGAAAGCCGGTCCAACTCGCCCCGC
>JBGSME010000308.1:0-6827 GCA_041740335.1 Bryobacteraceae bacterium
CGCACACGCGTCCGCAAATCGAGGCAAACGGATTGGTGGCGCGCGCGATGCGATAGGCATCTTCGTAGCGGCCTTCTGCGATGGCGTTCACGTAGCCACAGGCATCGGTATGTACCGGACAGGCGTGCCGGCACTTCACCATCTCGACCCAATAGGCGGCGTCGTCAGGCTGGCGAATCTGAACCAGGGCTGATGCCGGCGCGGAAATGGTTGCCGTGGCCATGGCTGCTTAGTGCGTCTTTCCGCGAAAGGCGAAGGCCGCCACCGCGATCACATAAACGAGTGCCAGGAGCCCGACGAAGGTCATGAAACCGTCGGCCTGGGTGGTGGCGCGATTGAACGCCTGCACCAGCGCGCCCCGATCGGCATGGGTGGTCTCGCCGTTCATGTAGACGAAGATGTAGCTGACGCAGGCCGCGCCGATTACGACGAAAGCGAACTTCAGGAATGCGGGAACATCGGTGCCTTCGCGCTCTGTGATCCAGCCTTCGGCGTATTCCTTGATCTCAATTTTTTCTTCCATCTGGTTGGCTCCTTAATCCTCGCGAAGCATGCGATACTTCGCGTCCTCACTGTCGCGGCCGAAGTAGCCGTCGCGAAAACTGCGGCCGAAGAAATAGACGGCCAGCCCGAACAGCAGGAAGAAAAAGAAATACGCGAAGTAGACGCTCGGATAGGTGTAGTCCTGCATAGCGTGTGGTCTCTCCCTTTAGTTCTCGTAGTCCTGATCCGGGCGCCAATTCTTCGCCCGGCCGAGCGTTTGCATGTAGGCGAGAATCGCCTGGAATTCGTCCTCGTTGTCGGCCAGCCACGGGAACGGCGGCATGATCGAACCCTGCACCAGGTCGCGCGGATTGCGGAAGTGCGTGCGGTGCCATTGGGCGTCGTATTTGCCGCCGACGCGGGACAGGTCCGGCCCGGTGCGCTTGGTGCCGAAAAGATGTGGACTGTCGTAGACGAACTCGTCGGGAGTGGATACCGGCGAGTCGACGCCTCTCCAGCCGGACCGTTTCGTGTCGGCGAGCAGGGTCCGCGTCTGCTGCGTATGGCAGTACCAGCAGCCCTCACGAACATAGATGGCCCGGCCTTTCAGTTGAATTTCGGTATACGGCTGGAGCTTCCCAGTGGGGCCTTTCGACGGATCGCTGTTTTCAAATGGCTGCGCCCATGTCTTGTCCACCAGCGGCGGCACCACCGTGGTGAGCAGCGCGCCGACGAAGAAGAAACCGAGTGCCGCGATGACGGCCACCACCGCGCTTTCATCTGCTTTCCTGAGCATTTCGCTGTTCCCTTTCCTTCTTGCGGATATCCCCGCGGCTACACCTTGGCCGGTTGCGCGGCGGTGTCCGGCCCCAATGCCGTGGCCAGTATGTTGTAAGAGAAAGTTACGATCCCGAGAAACATCAGGATCCCGGAGAAGAAGCGAACCAGCCACACCGGCTTGAGTGCGATCACGGTATCGATGAACGGGATGGCCGGATTGTTCCACTGCCAGCCCTGCCAGAATCCGCCCAGCCATAGCGTGACGAAGAATCCAAGTCCGCCGGTCATGAAAAACCAGAAGCTCCAGTTGGCCAGCGGCTGCGAATGGAGTTCGCGCCCGAACAATCGCGGGGCGATGTAGTAGATGCCGGCGATGGCGAAGAAGGAGAACGCTCCGAGCACCGCCATGTGCGCGTGGCCGGGGATCCAGTCCGTCTTCGAAACGATGGCGTTCACAGCGCGCAGCGAGTGCATCGGGCCCTGGAAGCAGGTAAGCAGATAGAAGGTGACGCCCGACATCAGAAACTTCATCGGGACGTTGTCGCGAACTTCGTGCCAGTGCCCGCGCACCGTGGAAAACAGGTTATAGACAACCGCCCAAACCGGGATCAACAGCATCACCGAGAAGGCGATGGCAATCGTCTGCAGCCATTGCGAGATGGGGCCATGCAGCATGTGGTGGGCGCCAGTCCACACATAGACGAAAGCGAGCGACCAGAATCCCACCATCGAAAGCTTATGGCTGTACAACGGGAGGTTCGATGATTTCGGAATGAAATAGTAAGCCAGGGCAAGGCCGGCCGGAGTGAAGATCAGGCCCACCGCGTTGTGGACGTACATCCAGTTGAGGTTAGCCTGATTTACGCCGGTGGTGAACAATGTGGCGAAGTTACCGGTGATATAGACGAACGCGGTCCACAGGATGGTGCCCATTGCGTACCAGATCGACACGTACATCTGCGGATACTTACGCGTGGCGATGGTGCCGAAGATATTGATTCCGAACATGACCCAGGCGACGACCACGGCGACGTCAAGGACGAATGGCAACTCCGCGTACTCCCAACCCTGATTCCAGCCGGCCAGCAGCGACACCACCGCGCCGAGGATGATCACGTTCCAGAGCGCGGCGGTGGCCATGCCGAGTTTCTCGCTCCACAGCCGGACGCCGCACAGCCGGGGGACCAGGTAGTAGATCAGCCCCATGTCCGCCGCCAGCAGCCAGCCGAACAACATGCCGTTCACGTGGAGGGGGCGCAGCCTGCCGTAGGTCAACATCGGAACGGTGCCCAGCAGTTCGGGCCACACGAACTTCGCCGCGATGAGAATCGCAATGATGCCGACAATGAAGAAGTAGCTGATCGAACTGATCAGAAACCATTTCGCCGTAAGGTCCTGATGGACCGCCATGGTTGCGCCGCCGGCCACCGCCGGGCTCGACACCGTTTTTTCGTCAGGCATTCGGACTCCTTTTCACGTTGGCGCTCTTGGCCTTCTTCTGCTGATTCGGGGGAGGATTCATGCTGCGGATAAAGTTGACGATGTCGCCGACGTCTTTCTGCGTGAGCCCATAGTCGATCCACGGCGGCATCGCCGTGCCCTGCACGCCGTACAGAATCGAGTCAAATAACCGCCGGTCATCCACGGAATTCACAAACACCGAGTTCCTGAGGTTGCGCGGGTGCGGAACGATGTCGATCGAGTTCGGCCCTTTGCCGTCGCCTTTGCGGCCGTGGCATCCGGCGCAGCGCTTCACGAAGTTGGCTTCGCCGCGTTCGATCGACGCTTTGCTCATCGCCACCGGATTGGTCTCGGGAAGTTTGCGCTCTTTCACCGTTCCGCGTTTTGTTTTCACGAACTCGGCAAAAACGTGATCGACAAGGCCGCGTATCTGTTCCTCCGGCAAGGCCTTGCCCCACGGAGGCATCGACGTTCCGGGGACGCCGTCTTTCACCGCTGCGATGAAACGGTCAATAGGCTTTGAGTTCATGAAGGAGGACTTGGTGAGGTCGCGCGGGGCTGGATCCAGATACCAGGCGATGACGCCTTGTCCGTCGCCCTTTTCACCATGGCAACGCGCGCAAAGCGCCTTGAACGTCTCGGGCGCGGTGCCGGACGCGGGAGGCGTGCGCCGGCTCGACAGGTAGGCCGTCATCGCCTGGAATTCAACCGGAGCGAATCGGAACGCCGGCATGATCGAATCGGAAATCCGGGACCGGGGATCGCGGAAATGAGCGGCGATCCACTCCTCGTCGCGCATCAGCCCGGTCCAGGAAAGATCGGGAGCCACGCGGCCGTCTTTGTCCTCCAGCTTGTGGCAGGCGAGACAGGCGCGCTCGTCGATCAACTGCCTTCCGCGTTCGGCCGTGGCTGCCACGGCGGCGGTTACCGCGGGCCCCCCGGCCTTCGTGTCGCCGGTCCGCATCCGATAGCGGTCAATCGATGTTTCGGCGAGATTGACCCCGCGGCGGCTCTTGAGAAAGATCACGAGAGCCTTCACTTCGTCGCCGGTCAACTCGAACTTCGGCATGAACGACGTGGATGAATTGGCGCGCGGCTCGATGATCGATTCCCAAAGATAGTCTGGCTTGAACTTCTTGCCCGCTTCCGTAAGGTCCGGGCCGAGCGTGCCATCGGAAATCCCTTCGATGCGGTGGCATCCGTAACAGTTCTTAGCGACGAACAACTTGCGCCCCTTGGCGAGAGTGGGAGTGCTCGAGAAGTTCTCTTCCGTGTGGCACTGGGCGCAGTTGGCTTCCATGAATTCCTTGCCGGCGAGTTTGGGCCGCAGGTCCGCTCGCCAGGTTTCCTGCGTCACGTAGCCGGCGAGCGGCTCGGGCCAGTAGTGGTCCTCGCCGTGCGCATATCGCGTCTCGAGCCCACGGCCCTGGCCGCTATGACATGCCGTGCAGCCGAAGTCAGCGAACTTATGCCTGCGCTCCCAACCTTTCGGCGTTTGCTTGTCGCCCAGAGAGGCGCTGTACGGATGGGTCTTGAGAGGTTGTGCGTGGGCGCCGAAGCGCGGGTCGTCGATGCTGATGTGGCAGGTCTGGCAGCGGTCCACCCAGGTTCCGCCGAACTGCGTAACCATCGTCTGTTCGATCCGCGGAACACGGTCTGCCAGCGTGGCCCGTTCGGCGCCGGTTTTTGACAGGGACCGGGCCTGATCGAAGTAAGCGGTCTGATGACGCTCCCAGCGATGGAAGAACTGGTTCACGAATACGAAGCCATGCACGGCGAAGATCACCAGGCTGGCCAGGGCGAGTGCGACTCTCATATCCTTTCCTCCCTCACCATTTCGCCGTCACCATGGCGATACGAACGCCCAGTTTTCTCCTCGGAAGAACGTCCCGATCACAATCAGCAGGATGTTCAACAAGGCGAAGGTGAGAAACAGCGTGTTGGCCAGCAGGCGCTCCCGGGCGAACCATTCCCCCACTCCGCCGGGCCGGCGGTCAATGTAAGGCACCAAGAGTAGCCCAAGTACCATGAGTCCGGGGATGCCGACGCCGCCCCAGAAGGCCGAGTAACTTACCAATTCCTGCAGGCCGAGAAAGTACCACGGCGCCTTGGCGGGGTTCGGCGGGTGGATCATATTTACAGGCTCTTCGAGCGGCGCGTCAAACATCAGCGCCAGCACCAGAACGACGGCCAGAGTAACTACGAAGACAAACAATTCGGCCATGAACAGATTCGGCCAGCTCATCACCGAGTCGTCACTTACGTTGCCGGTCTTTGTGAAGGGGCCGCGCACGATGCCCTGCATGCCGTAGAGACGAGGCTTCGGCGTGGCGCCGGGCACCGATGTGTGGAGAGGGGTGGCCGGCGCCAGCGCCACGGTTTGTTCCGGACGCGAGAGGCCGCCATCCTTGCGGATCCGCCAGAAGTGCACGGCGATGAGCAGCACCATCACCGCGGGAAGCACGGCCACATGCAGCACGTAAAATCGCAGCAGCGCTTCCTGCCCCACGGCGTTGTCTCCGAGCAGAAGGTAGCGGATGTCGTTGCCGATGACGGGTGCGTAGGAGGCGATCGAAGCGCCCACCGTGATAGCCCAGAAAGCCAATTGATCCCACGGGAGCAGATAGCCGGTGAAACTCAACAAAAGGGTGACCAGCAACAACACGATGCCGAGCACCCAATTGAACTCGCGCGGCGTTTTGTACGATCCGGTGAAGAACACGCGGCACATATGGAGGAAAACGGCCGCCACCATCAGATGCGCGCCCCAGCGATGCATGTTGCGCAGAAAGGTTCCAAAGGCCACCGACCCGCGTAGATCGAGCATCCGGTCATACGCCTGCTGTGTCGAAGGAACGTAGTAGAACATCAACAATACGCCGCTCACAACAAGCACAACGTAGAGAAAGAACGACATCAATCCGAGACCCACGGTGAAGAGCGGCCGCAGCGTGTGGCGGTTCACCTTTACCGGATGGATGTGCAGAAAGAAGTTAGTAAATGTCGTCTGTGAGCGGCCGAGATCGGACGCTGGGAGGTTATGCCGGAAGATCGATGCCCATACGCTCTCCGGAAGGTGTCGCAACGAGGACTTGAGGCCGCTGCGCTGCGCCGGGATGACAGGTTGGGTGCTCATACAGTGAAGTAGGTGCCGGACTCGATCACTTGGTCTTTGTCCACTTCGAGCTCGCCGTTGGGCGCCAGGCTCACCTTATACCAGGCGAGCGGTTTGGGTGCGGGCCCGGCGGCGACGTTGCCGTCCTGGTCATACCGCGAACCATGGCAGGGGCAGGAGAAGCCAGTGTCGGATGCGCTTACCAGACAACCGAGGTGTGTGCACGTGGTGGAAAGGCAAGCCATCCGGTCGCCGTCGCGCACGATGCAGATGCCGCGATCGTCGAGCGCCAACTTGGTGCCGGGCGGAAATTCGTCGGGCTTGCCGATCAGGAATCGCTGCGGCTGCCCGTAGGTGGCGCGCGGCTTGATGAAAACGAAATTTGAAAACGCGCTGAGAATCGCGGAGCCGAACAGGCCGAAGCCGCTGATCCAGGTCAGCATCTTCCGCCGGCTGCTGGCGGCCTCTTCTTCGGCGCTAGTGCTCTTCTTCTCGATCAATCCCATCGGTTGCCTCCCGGTGTTCGTCGACGAGTTCCTCAAGATCCGACCAAAAGACCTGAAATTTAGCGTTCTCCAGGTCGCGAAAATAGTCCTTCTTAACGGCGAAGATAAACAGACTCGCTGCGCCGCCTCCCATCAGGAGGCTGGCGATGATGGCGAGCCATGTCAGATCCATTCGTCGCGGCTACTCTGTGCAATTTCGATACCAGGACCGGAATGTCTTTATTTGACGAATTCGCGCATTCCCGGGCCATGCGACGCACTGCTGTTTGCGTCCCTTCACCCACCCCGTGTCTTCTCCCCCAACGCATGCGGGCTGGTGGATGGGCCGTTCATCCGCGCTCACGGCTGAAATTTTCGGGCGCGACCACATTGATGAGCAAAGAGTCGCTCCAATCGGTGTCGGGTTTGGTAAACTGAAGGGGTTGTGGCCAGGTAGCTCAGTTGGTAGAGCGCAGCCCTGAAAAGGCTGGCGTCGGCGGTTC
>JBGSME010000309.1:0-13084 GCA_041740335.1 Bryobacteraceae bacterium
GCACCTTCTCCACCCAATGGCGGCGGAGTAGGGCCATCTTCTCTTCCGGGGAATACTGCTTCTGTGCTTTCCTCAAGCGTTCAGCTCCAAACTACTCTTCGGCTAAACGCTCGCTCCAATTAGAAAAGAGGCAACACAATGTCGCATAGAGATTCTGCCCAATGACAAGCAAGCTGCCAACAAGGATGGGTGAGATCAACTCTCGGTGAAGTGTGTACCATTAACCCAAGAGGGCGGATTGATTCCGCTTTACCCGAGGATACCGAAGTCAGCTTCGTTCCGATGGCCGCCGTCGAGGAGGAAACCGGCCGCCTTGACGCTTCCCAGACTCGAACGCTCGCATCAGTACGGAAAGGCTACACGCCATTCAGCGAGAACGACGTAATCTTTGCCAAGATTACGCCATGTATGGAGAACGGAAAAATTGCACTCGCGAACGGCCTCAGGAATGGCCTTGCCTATGGTTCGACTGAGTTCTTTGTTTTTCGACCCTACACAGGGCTGTTCCCCAGATTCGTTCTCCATTTCTTGCTCCAGCCATCCTTGCGGGAAAGCGCCGAACGTCAGATGGCTGGAGCAAGTGGCCAAAAACGTGTTCCCGTCAAGTTCCTCTCCGCCTATGAGTTCCTGCTCCCGCCGACGCGAGAGTAGGAACGAATCCTGAAGAAGCTGGATGCAAGCGGAGCCGCTCCCAAGGGCAAGAGCTGCTTTGTTGGGGGGACCGGAAAAGCGACAGCGGTTCGCGCAGCGAATTTCGGGGGGAGCCGACAAAGCAGAAGCTCGCAGTCCCGCAGGGCGCGGCTAGGCCGTCAGGCCGTCAAGCGCAGCAGTGCCCGCGAGAACGGAGGCGAAGGCAAGGATCAGGAGATGAACGGTTGCGAGGCTGAACAATCTCCCGTGAATCAAAGTGTCCCGGCATGGTGACCGCAGTGTGCCCGGAGGCCCACCAACGGCGGACGTTACCCTGGCTACGCAGAATGCTTCACTTCAATCCCAAGTCGGGGGCGAATAGTTCACTCTGCGAGCCCGGTCGGCGAAGACCCCGCCGTCCTCAACCTCCTCGCCCGCTCCCTACTCTCCGACTGCAAACCGCCACCGGCGAAAATACCTCTTCATCGAAGAAATAATCGCGAATAGATCGAGAATGCGTCGCGGCTGGATGTCATTGATCATCAGAAAACGTAGTTTTCTGGGCGTCTGGCCGGTTTTCCGCTAGCAGCATCATCCGCGCCGCAGGCGCGAAATCATCTGTCCGATCATCCTGGGCTTGGCGTATCATCGGTGAGTCGCGTGTACCGCCACGAATCGATAAAGCGCAACTCCCAGCTCATCCATAAACTAAAATCGAAAATTTATTTCTCCCATCCCCTCAACAACTTCCCCAATTCGGGTTTGCAGATCTACCCTCGCCATCCCCAACACTGGAACCGAGGTAAACCATGTCCAAACGCCGATTCTCCTTCCGCAGAATGAAAGCCGCCCTCGCGCCACCGAGCCAATCAAGGCCCTCGGGAGCCGCCGCGCCCCTCCTCACCAACGCCATCAGACTAGGACTCACTGCCAAGTCCGTCCTCCTCCCCGGCGAAGACCCCGCCGTCCTCAAACTCCTCGCCGATTCCCTCCTCTCCGAATGCCAACCCGCCACCGACGAAGAATTCCTCTTCGTCGAAGAAATAGTAGCGAATAAATGGAGAATTCGTCGCGGCTGGAATACCGAAAACGCGCTCCTTCGCGCCGAAATGCTCCGCCAGCGGGCTGCCGTCGACGCCGAGTTCGACAGCGCCGAGTCCGACATTCTCGCCGCCCTCGCCCTCCGTGAACTCACCGACAATTCCAACGCCCTCGCTCACATCCACCGGCAGGAAGTCCGCTACACCCGCGCCGCTGACCGCGCTCTGGACCAGCTCCGCATCGCTCAAACTCTCCGAAAAGAATGTGAGGCTGCCGAAGCCGGGACGGCCCCGGCTGTCGAAAATTCTAATACCCCCGAAAATCTCACTCCGGAACAGGTCATCAACGCCAGCGATGCCAAGCACATAACTCCCGAGACCACAAAAATTCAAAACAACCCCAAGCTCCCAGAAAATTACCCCACCACGGGGGGATCGCCGCAGCTAGCGAAACCCACTCGGGAAGAGGAATAATCATGCCTTCCACCCTCACACATCATTCCCCGCGCCTCAGCCTGCGGCCGCGCGCCGCGCAAGCTTCCGTCAACACCACAACTGCGCCCAACGGCCAACCCGCCACCATCTCCTACGACCTCTGGATGGAGTTCCACGCCACCGTCGTGCAAGCGCTCATTCCCTATAAAGAGCCACTGGAAAAAGTAGTCCAGGCCGTCAACCAACTTCAAAATAGACTAGGAATTGTCATATGAATTTCAACCACAGAGTCGACGCCGTCTCCTTCGCGCGAGACAGCCTCGCCTTCCAACCCGACGCCGGCCAAGCGCGCGTACTCGATCTCACCGTCCGCCGTGGGCTCCTCAACTGCTCCCGCCAATGGGGCAAATCCACCGTCACCGCCATCCGCGCGGTTCACAACGCGTTCTTCAACGCCAACTCGCTCACGCTCGTCCTCGCGCCCACCGAACGCCAGTCCGCCGAACTTGTCCGCAAGTGCCGTCAATTCCTCACCCGGCTCGACATCAAACCGCGCACAGACGGGTCTAACAAGACCTCCATCCTCCTTCCCAACGGCGCCCGCATCGTCGGTCTCCCAGGTCGCGAGGACAACATTCGCGGCTTTTCCTCCGTCTCGCTTCTGCTGATCGATGAAGCCGCTCGCGTGCCCGACGAACTCTATCATTCCGTGCGCCCCATGATCGCCGCCGCTGGCGATGCGGCCTCCATTTGGCTCCTCTCCACGCCTAGAGGGAAACGCGGATTCTTCTACGATGAATTCGCTGACCCTAATACCACCTTCACCTCCGTCGCCGTTCCCGCCACCCAGTGCCCGCGCATCTCGCACGATTTCCTCGAACAGGAACGAAAATCCCTCCCCGAACATATCTTCGCCCAGGAGTACATGTGCCAGTTCTCCCAATCCGCCGCCGGGCTCTTTCACGAATCGGACATCGAAGCAGCCTTCCGTGACGAGCTCCCGCCGATGTTTCCAAGGAACGATCCGTTCCCCGTCTACCCGGAAATCCCGCAATGCAACACCCTCTTCCCATATCCCTACCAAGCCTTCTTCGTCGGCGTCGATATCGGCCAACGGCATGACTTTACCGCCATCGCCATCCTCGAACTCCTCACCGTCTTCACGAACGAAGTCGACCGCGTCACCTACGAGCGCAAGACCAAGTCCCACTTCCGACTCCGCCACATCGACCGAATCCCCCTGAACACCGAGTTCGAATCCATCGTCGACTACCTCGTTCGATTGGTCTCCAGGCAGGACCTCACGGACCGCGCGAACGTGATCATCGACGCTACCGGCGTCGGCGCGCCCATCTATGAGATGTTCTACAAGCGCCGCGCCGCTCGCGAAGCCCTCCGCGTCGTCATCACCGGTGCCGACGAAGCCCACAAAGAACACGGCAGGCCCCATTGGACCGTCCCCCGCCGGGATCTCCTCTACGGCGTAGAGAACTTACTCCGCAACCGCCAACTCGACATCGCCACAGACTCGCCTCACAGCAAAACGCTCGCTCGCGAACTCTCGCTTATCGAACGTAACTTCAGCCAATCCGGACGCGAGATCCTCGAATCGTCCCGCTCCACCGCCCACGACGATCTCGTCTTCGCCCTCGCTCTCGCCGTCTGGCGCGCGCGCCGCCACACCGCTCCTGCCGCCGTCCCTCCGGACGCATTCCGCTACCTCACGAATCCCCAAATCCCAGGACTCAACCCGGCGCCATGAGACCGCCGCCTGCCAACCCAAACACGTCACCGTCCACCCGCTAGGCGTTGCGGCTATGCTTGAAAAGGAACATGCCAGAGCCAATCCAGGGCGGGACCTTCGGTGAGATCAGGCTGGCCGGAGTCCCCGTGCGATTCCACTTCACATTTTTCCTCGCTCTCGCCATCCTCACCGCGGCCGGCATCGGAGGCGGCCCCGGCTGGGCCGTCGATGCGCTCTTCGTCGTGCTGCTGTTCGTTTCCGTTCTCCTTCACGAGTGGGCGCACGCTGTCGTCGCCCGCCATCGCGGCATCGTCACCAGCGGCATCGTCATGTATCCGGTCGGCGGTGTCGCTCATATGGAACGGCGTCCGCCGCCCCGCGACGATCTGTGGATTGCCCTCGCCGGCCCAGCCGCCAATCTCGTCACCGGCAGTGCCTTGCTCTGGGGCGCAGATCTCCTTGATCCGCTGGCCGGCGATTTGTTCGAACGCGCTGGATTGGCCAACGTCGCTTTCGGTGCCTTCAATCTCCTCCCCGCCGCTCCCATGGACGGTGGCCGCATCTTCCGTGCTCTGGTCTCTTTGTGGAAAGATGAACGCACCGCGGCGCTCGCCGCCAATCGAATCGCCCGCGGAGTCGCCTTTCTCCTCGGGCTCGGCGGCATCGCATCCGGTCAGGTGATTCTGCTGGTCGTGGCGTTTCTGGTCTACGTCGCCGCCTATTACGAGGGCGTTGCCTCCGTGAGCTTGATCCTCACTCGCGGCCTCCCCGTTTCATCCGCCATGATGACCGAGTTCCGAACCATCCCCCACGGCGTCACTTTTCGCGACGCCGCGAAAATTGTGCTGTCCTGCGCCCAGCAGGATCTGCCCGTCCTGCATGGCGATCAGGTGGTGGGCCTGCTTGACCGCGAGGGCTTCTTGCGCGGGCTCGGCGAATTCGGCCCTGACGCTTACGTCTCGGCCGCCATGGATCGCCAGTTCTTGCGCCTTAGCCCCAATACCGATCTAAGCGAAGCCCTCGAGAAACTTCCCCGCGAGGGCCCCTGCGGCCTTGTCATGGAAGGCGATCAACTGAACGGTCTCCTCACGCGCGAAAACGTCTCCGCCTTCGTCTTGTTGCGCCGGCTCGGAGTCGTCGGAGATGGCTGAACGCCCCAGCGTCTTGATTATCGGCGGCGGCTTCGCCGGGCTTAACGCAGTTCGCTCGCTTGCAGCCCTGCCAATCTCGATCACCCTCGTCGATCGTCGTAACTTTCATCTCTTCCAGCCCCTCCTCTATCAGGTCGCTACCGGCGGCCTCTCCCCCGGCGACATCACAGCTCCCCTGCGCGGCGTCCTCCGCCGCTTGAAAAATGTCCGAATCTTGCTCGGCGACGTCACCGATATTCTTCCCCAGGAAAAGCACGTCATCCTCGCCGACGGAGGCACCCTCGGCTATGACTTTCTTCTGGTCGCCGCCGGAGCCGAGAATTTCTATTTCGGGAACGATACCTGGCGAGCACACGCGCCCGGCCTCAAATCCCTTGAGGACGCCACCGAGATTCGCGCCCGCCTTCTTGGCGCTTTTGAATGCGCCGAGCGTGAGCAGGATCGCAATCGCCGAAAAGCCTGGCTGCGGTTCGTCGTTGTCGGAGCCGGACCCACTGGCGTCGAGTTGGCCGGCGCAATCAGCGAGATCGCCAACGACACACTGCGAGAGGATTTCCGGACCATCCGCCCAGAGGAGTCCGAAATCCTCCTGATCGAAGGTGCGGACCGCGTTCTGCCGCCGTTTGCGCCGGATCTGTCCGACAAAGCCGAGCGGGCCCTGCTTCGCCTCGGCGTGCGGTCGAGAACCGGCGTCCGTGTTACGAAGGTCGATGAGTTCGGCGTCGAGATAGAAACCGCGGCCGGATTCGAGCGCATCGAGGCCCGAACCGTGGTCTGGGCCGCTGGGATCCGTTCGTCCCCTCTCGGCGCCCAGCTAGCTGCAAAAACCGGCGCTGTCGCCGATCGCTCCGGCCGCGTTCATGTCCAGCCTGACCTGAGTATCCCCGGCCGGCCAGAAATCCTCGTGCTCGGCGACCTCGCCCACTTCGAGCAGCATGGCAAGCCCCTTCCCGGCGTAAGCCCGGTCGCGATGCAGCAAGGCTGGCACAGTGCCAAAGTCCTCGCGGCGCGCCTCGCTGGAACGCCCGCTCCAGCCTTCCACTATCGCGACAAGGGAACCATGGCGACCATCGGCCGCCATGCCGCTGTGGTCGACTTGGGCTTCGTGAGGTTCGACGGTATCCTCGCTTGGTTCACTTGGCTGTTCGTGCATATTCTCTACCTCGTCGGATTCCGGAACAGGCTGCTGGTTATGATCCAGTGGGGCTTTCAATACGTAACGTTCAATCGCGGCGCAAGGCTGATTACCACAAACAAGGAACCCAGAAACAAGGAATAAGGAATAAGGAAACCACTCATGTCGATCCGCCCAGTGAAGAGCATCATCGAGTCAAAACCCACCCGCGAAGGCGCCGGTGTCCATCTGCGCCGCGCATTCGGCTTCGGCAACACGAGCGACTATGATCCATTCCTGTTGCTCGACGATTTTCGCAACGACATTCCCGCCGATTATCTCGCCGGGTTCCCGTGGCATCCCCATCGCGGCATCGAGACCATTACCTACGTCTTGGCTGGCACCGTCGAACACGGCGACAGCATGGGCAACCGCGGTGCAATCGGCGCCGGCGACGTGCAGTGGATGACCGCCGGCCGCGGCATCATTCATCAGGAAATGCCCAAAGGCGATTCCCAGGGCCGCATGCACGGTTTTCAACTTTGGGCCAATCTGCCGGCATCCCTCAAAATGTCCGCCCCTCGCTATCAGGAAGTGAAGGCCGGCGACATCCCGCTGATCACCGACGACGATGGCACCGCGGTCCGGATCGTGTCCGGTTCTTTCTGGGGAAAGACCGGCCCCGTTGATGGCGTCGCCGCCGAACCCGTCTACATCGACGTCTCGGTTCCGCCCGGGAAACGCAAGAGCCTTCCCATCGAAACCACCCGCCATGCGTTTGCTTACGTGTTCGCCGGCGGCGGGCGCTTCGCCAACGCTTCCGATCCCGGCGAAGTGAAGACCGAAATCTTGGGCGGCGCTGATCGCGGAGACGCCGCGAATAATCGCAGCCTCGTGCTGTTCGATCGCGGGGACGAAGTGGTGGTGGAGGCCGGACACGAGGGCATCCGTTTCCTGCTGGTGGCCGGTAAACCCCTCGAAGAACCCGTGGCGTGGCGTGGCCCGATCGTCATGAACACCCAGGACGAGTTGCGCCAGGCCTTTCGCGAACTCGAAGACGGCACCTTCCTCAAACAAAGCCCCGTATAATCAAAAAGTGATTCGGCAACTTACAATTCTCGTCACCGCCTTGTTCCTGGCCTCGTGCGGCTCGGACATCAACAACAAAGAAGCGGTTCGCCAGGGCGTGGTGGACCACTTGGGCTCTCGCAAAGGCCTCGACCTAGACATGTCGGCGATGGAAGTCGACGTCACCTCCGTAACCTTTCGCGGCGACGAGGCGGACGCGGATGTCTCGTTTCGCGCTCGTGGCTCACAGCAATCGCTGATGCAGATGAAGTACACCCTCGAGCGGGCAGGGAATCGCTGGAACGTGAAAGCCAAGAAAGATTCCGGCGCCGGCCACGCTGGTACCCAGGCGAATCCGCACGGCGGCGCTATGCCGCAAGGCGGTGCTAGCCCGATGCCGCAGGGAACCGGTGCTTTGCCGCAGGGTCACCCTCCCGTCGAGCCCGGAGCGCCTAAATGATCGTTGGGCATGGTGCTCCATGAAGCACGTTGCGGTTCTCGGCGGCGGCCCCGCCGGGGCGCACGCGGCGGAGTGCCTGGCTAAGGCGGGCATCCGCACTACGCTCATCGACGAAAAACTCGCCTGGGAAAAGCCCTGCGGCGGCGGAATTACCTACAAGGCGTACGAAAAGTACCCGTTCCTTCGCGATAACAAAGTTCCCAAGAAGTTCGTCCATCAGACATGGCTCGGTGCCGATGGCGCTGGTCGCGTCCAAATGCACTTGAATCAGCCCCTGATCATCTATTCGCGTCTTGACTTGAACCAAATGCTGCTCAACCGCGCCGGTGAGGCCGGCGCGCAGTTGGAACAAACGCGCGTCTTAAGCCTCGATCGCCGCCAGTCCGGTTGGACGATTCGTACCCGCCATGGCGCAATCGAAACAGACTTCTGCATCGTTGCAACCGGAGCCCGCAATCCCCTGCGCACCGTCGGCACGGCATGGAAGCCGGCGGACACAATGTTGGCGCTGGGCTACTACGTCCCGTCTAACCAGGTGCACATCGACATTCAGTTTCTCAAGGATCTCGAAGGCTACATTTGGGTGTTTCCTCGCAGCGGCCATCTGTCGGTGGGCATCTGTGGCAAGGGTGAATCGGCCCAGCATCTACGCTCACGCCTCGAACGCTACATGGAACAGAACGGCATTCCGATCAAGGATAGCCGCTTCTACGCGCACATGCTGCCTTCGCTCGAAAAGCAGTCCTGGCGCGACAATCGTGTGGCCGGTGAAGGTTGGTTGGCCGTTGGCGATTCGGCCGGTTTCGTCGATCCCATCACCGGCGAAGGGCTCTACTACGCCATCCGTTCCGGCGACCTCGCGGCCCAGACCATCCTCGACGAATCGTCGGCGCCCGCGGCCAAACCCGATGCCTATCGATCGAGTGTGGATCGTGATTTCGCGCGCGACCTCTATCTCGGTTCGCTGATCGCCCGCAACGTCTACCGCGGCCGATTCCTTTTCGATACCGTACCCGCACGGATGATCCACTTCATCCGGCGCAGCCCGCGCTTCCGCGGGCTCATGCAGGATCTGTTTGCCGGCACGCAGGACTATGAGACTCTGCGCGACCGCCTCTTCCGAAACCTGAACGGTACGCTCCAGGAAGTGCTGCTGAGTTTTTTCTGCCGGCGCGTAATCGCCGAACCATCCAATCCTTAAGGCCTAACTCCGAACCACAATGCGTGAACTGCCAATATCGAAAGCGCTTCTTGAGCGCGGCCGCGGAATCATCCCCGGCGGTGTGAATTCTCCCGTGCGTGCCTTTCGCAGCGTCGGCGGTACGCCTCCGTTCATCCTCCGCGGCGATGGCTCTCGGATCTACGACGTCGACGGGAACTCGTATATCGACTACGTTGGATCGTGGGGACCTCTGCTGCTTGGGCATCGCAACCCCGCCGTTCTGGCGGCAATCGAATCCGTACTCGAGATCGGCACCAGCTTCGGTGCACCCACTGAGCGCGAGATCGTGCTGGCCGAAAAGATTCGATCGGCGATGCCGTCAATGGAAATGCTTCGTCTTGTAAATTCCGGCACCGAAGCCACCATGAGCGCCCTTCGCGTCGCCCGTGGTTTCACCGGTCGCGACATCACCATCAAGTTCGAAGGCTGCTATCACGGCCACGTCGATTCACTGCTGGTGAAAGCCGGATCGGGTCTTGCCACGCTCGGCATTCCTGACACCGCGGGCGTGCCGGCCGCGTTTGCAGACACCACCATGGCGTTGCCATACAACTCAATCGCCGCGCTCGAGGCGGCCTTTCAATCGCACTCGGATCGTATCGCCGCGGTCATCGTCGAGCCCGTTGCCGGAAACATGGGCTGCATCCCCCCCGCCGCTGGATTCCTCGAAGCCATGCGCGAACTCTGCACACGCCATGACGCCCTCCTGATCTTCGACGAAGTGATGACCGGTTTCCGAGTCGCCTTCGGTGGTGCGCAGCAGCGGTTCAACATCAAACCCGATCTCACTACGATCGGTAAAGTAATCGGCGGCGGGCTCCCCATCGCAGCCTATGGCGGGCGTGCCGACGTGATGAGCAAAGTGGCGCCCGTCGGCCCCATCTACCAGGCGGGCACCTTAAGCGGAAATCCGCTCGCGGTTTCGGCCGGCATGGCGATGCTCGATCAGCTTGCCGCGGACCCCGGAATCTACGATCGCCTCGAGACGCGCGCCGCCGCGCTGTGCGCCCACGTTCCTCCGGGCGTCACCGTGAATCGCGTCGGTTCCATGTTCACGTTCTTCTTCACTGACCAGCCGGTTACCGACTACGAATCGGCAAAGCTCGCCGGTACACAGCGGTTCGGAAAGTTCTTCCATCACATGCTCGAATCGGGCGTGTATCTCGCGCCGTCCCAATTCGAGGCCGGCTTTGTCTCGGCCGTGCATTCCGAGAAAGACATCGCCGACACGGTTGCGGCCGCGTCCGCGTTCTTTCGGTCGTGAAGGAAAATATGCGACTCACCATAGCGCTTCTGGCCGTTGCGGCCGCTTTCGGCCAGGACTTCGACATCGTCATCCGCGGCGGACGCGTGATGGATCCCGAGTCTGGTCTCGACGCCGTACGCGACGTTGGTATTCGCGGCAAGAAGATCGCCGCCATCAGCGCGCGGCAGTTGAAGGGAAAACGGGTCATCGACGCCACCGGTATGGTAGTCGCACCCGGCTTCATCGATCTCCATCAGCACGGCCAGACCGACGAAAACTACAGGCTCAAGGCGCTCGATGGCGTTACCACCGCGCTCGAACTCGAGATCGGCGTCAGCCCGGCCAAACCATGGTACGCCCAGCGTGCCGGGAAAGCCCGGATCCACTACGGCGCCAGCGCCGGCCATATTCCCGCGCGCATGATCGTGATGAAGGATACCGGCGAGTGGCTTCCCCGTGACGAAGCCATCCAGCGCTATGCGACGAAAGAAGAGCGGAATGCGATCGCCGGATTGATCGAAACCGATCTTCGTGACGGCGCGGCGCTCGGGATCGGATTCGGCTTCAACTACACGCCGAAGGCGCTCAACGAAGAGTTGCAGCAGATGTTCGATATCGCGGCCAAATGGAAACGGCCGGCGTTCATCCATATGCGCTATGGCTCGATGGGAGAACCCGGTGTTCTCGCCTCGATCCACGAAGTGGTCGCCTACTGCGCTTTGACCGGAGCCTCGGCGCATATCGTCCACCTCGGTGCGTCTTCCACGTCGAATTTCGATATCGCTATCGACGCCATTGAGCGCGCCCGAAAACACGGTCTCGATATCACTGCGGAATCCTATCCCTACATCGCGGGGATGACGCGCATTGAGACCTCGATCTTCGCACCGGGTTTTCAGGAGCGGCTTGGATTGAAGTACCAGGACATGATGTGGGTGGACACTGGCGAACGTCTCACCGAGGAATCCTTCAACCGCTACCGGAAGACCGGCGGCTTGGTTGCCACCTTCACCAACACCGAGGAAATGATCCAACGCAACATGGCGCACCCGCTGGTAATGGTGGCGAGCGACGGAATTCTCGAGAACGGCAAGGGCCATCCCCGTGCGGCGGGTACATCGGCGCGCGTGCTCGGGCGCTACGTCCGTGAGCAGAAAGCACTCCCCTTGATGACCGCCATCGCCAAGTTGAGCCTGATGCCGGCGCAGCGGCTGGAATCGATGTCGCCCCAGATGCGCAACAAAGGCCGGATCCGCAAAGGCGCCGACGCCGACATCGCCGTGTTCGACGCGGCCAAGGTCATCGACAAGGCCACCTTCGACAAGCCCGGTGTCGCGTCGGAGGGCTTCTCCTACGTCTTGGTTGAGGGCACGGCGGTCGTCGATGGCGGTGCAGTCGTCGAAGGCGCGTACCCAGGGCAGGGAATTGTCGCCAGTGGCACAGGCGCTTCCCGATAGCCGGGCGGAAATTCAGAAAGACGGCGTGGCTCGAACGCGCCCGGTAGGAATCCACGGCAGCACAGTCTGCAATTCGCCACCGAACAACATTTGCCCTTTCCTCTTCCAGTATTCGTCGGGGATGGAGACCATGGTCTCACCGGTCTTGCGATCGATGTAGGGCTGCACCAGGTGGTACGGCATCGGTAAGCCGCGGCCCAGTATCGCGGGGAGTTCCTCCCCGGCTCGCAACTGCAATTGCTCCAGGCGGTCGAACTTGCTCCAGTTGTAGCACACGGCGAGAACATTCCGAAGCCAGTTGAGCCTGTCTTCCGGCTGAGCGCCGGCTTCCATGCGGCACCGCCCGGCCACCCGCTCGGTGAACCACCAGATGCTGGTTGAGGAAGGCCGGGTGCTGTCGCCGACGCGATAGAGCGTTTGAGCGCCGGTGAGAAGCTTTACGCGCACGGTTGAGGGCTCCAGGCTTCGGGTCCTGGCGATTTCCCGGGCGCCGTACCAGGCGTGCTTCCTCATTTCCTCCTCAAATGCCTTGCGCACGATTGCGGTCATCGTAGCTGTTCCGGTCCACCCGAGGCCGGCATTCTTGAGAGCAGCGCGATACCGAGGGTCATGACGAGCAAGCACCGGGTATACCTTCGCGGTGTAGATCTGAGAAAGTTGGCCGGCCAGTTCCATGGAACACCTTCCTTCTTCAATCGATGTCGTCCCGGGTCTGAAACGCCCGGATTATCCGCAAGCCGCCGAATCCGCATGCCATCGCCAGAAGACTCAGGCTCGTGCCGACAACAAGCCACCGCCGTGAAGCGGGTAGGTTACGCGGCACCGCGGGAAGATCATATTCAAAGGCCGCGTCCACCAAGGCGCGTATCGGGACGGTCCCCTTGGAATGATTGTCGAACACGAGGACATATTCGCCGGGCTGCTTCAGGGGAACACGCAGCTCACCGCTTGAAACGAATCGGCCGCCAGCGGAGAATTTCTCCCAGCCCTGTTTCTGATACCAATCGAGGTCCTGTTTGGAAATCACCATGGCGCGGACCGTTGCGTCCCGCTCGTAGAGCGAGAAGCGGCAAACGGCAGTCGCCGGATGAGCGGTGGATCCGAGGTCGATGTATTTTGGCCGGCCCGGAGGAATCTGCACCACGGCGTGGAACTCCTCTACGCGCACCGGTTGGCCGCCGACGACAGTGCGGATCACGCGCGTCGAGGGGATCCTGGACGCCGGAACCGTCATGATGTCGTTCGACAGTACGACAAAGTCTGCCATCTTGCCAACTGACAGAGTGCCCTTGCGGGACTCCTCGAAGGCCGCGTAGGCGCCGGCCGCCGTCCAGCTCTGGAGCGCTTCCTCGCGGGACATGGTCTGGCCGGGAAGCCAACCTCCGGGTGGATTGCCGTCCTGATCCTGGCGCGTCACGCTGGCGTAAAAACCGAGCATCGGGTCGGGGCTCTCCACAGGGAAGTCGCTGCCGTTGGCAACCACCACCGTACGTGCCAGCATCGTCTTCCAGGCGTAG
>JBGSME010000310.1:0-4924 GCA_041740335.1 Bryobacteraceae bacterium
GCTGCTGATGCCAATCGGTGGCCTTCTGATACTCGCGGCCGTATGCCAACAGCGTGTTCTCATTGAACGGACGCGAGACGAGGCTGACCGCGACAGGCAGGCCCTCGGCGAATCCGCACGGGAGACAAAGCGCGGGAAGCCCGGCCAGGTTGGCCGCCGGGATGAGCCCTTGAAGGCCGCGGGACTTTGGCGTCTCGCCGGACCGTCCGCCGCCGTCAAGAGGATCACTCACTTTGGAAGCGATGCCGTTCCGGGCGGGCGTCAACAGCACGTCCACGTCGACAAACAGTTTCTGAAACGCCTTCTTGATCAGCGACCGAATTCGCATCGCTCGCAGATAGTCCTTGGCGAGCACCGATTGCGATGCCTTGATCCCGGCGATCTGCTTGGCGTCGGCGAGTTGGTCCACTTTTCCCGAACTCACCAGCTCCTCGAAGATCGAACCTTGTTCGGCGGCGATGATGGTTGAAATCACCGCTCCATAAGGGAACTCTGGAATTTCGACCTCCACCATTTTGGAACCGAGCGCCCGGAAGGCGTTGAGCGCCTCGGCGAAGGCGGGCCGGGCGGCGGGGTCGGCCCATTCGGCGAAATCAGCCGGGTTGTAGCCGATGGTGAGATCGGTGAACTTGCGGGCGAATTGCGGTGCGTAGTAGAAGCTTTTGCCGGCGCTGCCGGGGTCGCCGGAATCACCGCCGGCGATGCTTTGCAGGATGAGGCCGCAATCTTCGGCGCTGCGCGCCAAGGGTCCGATCTTGTCGAGAGTCCAGGAAAGCGCCATTGCGCCGCGGCGGCTCACCAACCCATAGGTGGGGCGCAGTCCGGTGACGCCGCAGTAAGCCGCGGGCGTGAGGATGGACCCGGACGTCTCCGAACCAAGTGCAAAGGTGACCAATCCGGCTGCGACGGCGCTTCCCGATCCGCTTGAAGATCCGCCGGACCAGCGGCTTCGGTCCCATGGATTCAATCCCGGTCCGGACATCGACGCGGCAGCGAAGCGATAGCCGCCGCCGCCGGCAAGTTCCACCATGGCGAGCTTGCCGATGAGAACGGCGCCAGTTCTTTCCAGTTTGGCCACTACGGCGGCGTGCTCGTCGAACACCTGGCCGGCGTAGGGCGTGGCACCCCAAGCCGTGGGCGCGCCGGCGAAACTCAGCAGATCCTTCGCGCCGTACGGAATGCCTTGCAGCGGGCCGCGGTAACGTTCGCGCTTGAGTTCGCGGTCCACATCCTTCGCTTTGCGCAGCGCATGTTCGCGCAGAGGCAGCGCGAGCGCGTTATAGCGCGGCCCGAGCTTCTCCAGGCGGTCACAGAAAGCCTGCGTGAGTTCGAAGCTGCTGAACTCTTTCGCGCGGAGGCGTTTGCTCAGTTCGGTCAACGAGGCATAAAAGACGGAATCGTCGAAGGAGGCCATCCTGAATTCAGGCCTCGAATCGGAAGGCCGGCTCCAGGCTCATGTCGATATTGAACTTGGCCAGGGATTCGCGATTACGCTCGATGTTGCGTTGGGCGAGCGCGTTCAGGTCCTCTGCTTGCGGCGTCTGAGCGGCGGCAGGCACCGGTACGGCCATAACGGCCGGTGCGAGGATGGTGCTCGTCCAGTGGCGTCGAGTCATGATTCGACTATTCTATCGCTGTGAGACGGGTTCGTGAGAGCCGGCGAAGGCTCAGGCGAGAGCTTCAAGGGCTGCCCGTTCCATCGCGGCGCGGGGAGCAGAGTCACCGGTCCATAGCTCGAACTGGCGAGATGCCTGTTCCAGGAACATTTCCAAACCGGGCACCACGGTTTTGCCGGCGGCGCGGGCGCGTTGAATGAGTTCCGTCTCGCGGGGATTGTAGACCATGTCGAACACGAGTTCGGCAGGGATGCGATCGCGAAAAAAACATTCGCTGGCGTGCGGAAACATTCCCATCGGAGTGCAGTGCACCAGCGCGTCGAAATGGAGCGCTTCGACATTGTCGCGCGAAACGACGGTTGCGCCACAGAGCTTAGAGAGCGCGCGAACGCGATCCATATTGCGCCCCACGATCGAGATGGATGCGCCGGCATCGGCCAGCGCGAACGCCGCGCCGCGGGCCGCGCCACCATTGCCCACGATCAGGATCGACGATTTGTTGAACGCCAGATGCTTTTTGAGAGGCGCAAGAACGCCGTCGACATCCGTGTTGGTGCCGCGCCACTTGCCGGCCTTGCGCCAAACGGTATTTACGGCGCCGATGCGCCGCGCGAGCGGATCGACAATATCGAGGTAGCGGAGAATCTTCTGCTTGTGAGGGATCGTGACGCTGAAGCCGGCAAGTGGTAGTTTGTCACCAAGCAAGAAGAAATCCTTGAGTTGCGCGGGTTGGACAAGAAAGGGGATATAAACGGCGTCGATGCGGCGGCTCTGGAAAGCGCGATTGTGGACGGCCGGAGAAATCGAGTGGCGCACCGGATCGGCGATCACGCCGTAGATCTTGGCGGCTTTGCTGAATTTTTCGATCCGGTACATTTGGCGCAGGAGGCGCGCGCAGATCTGGCCCGGAGCTGTACCCTCAGCGGCGTTCGGCGCGGCGTAAGTGTAGACGCCGCCCATCGCGGGGGAGAGAATGCGCGTGGGCAGACCCGCTTCGCCCATCGCCAACATGATCAGCGGAGTGCGAGGGTTTGAGCGCGCCAGCGAAAGAATGCGCAGGTTATCGGACGGCTTCTTGGCAGTAGTAACGAGCTTATACGCGTCGGCGGGAACCTTCGTCATCCGCCGCAGAATCGGATCGACGTTCGGGGTTCCCCCGTAGTTGTGGAACGAAACGATCACCCACGCCTTGCTCCGCATATGATCCACCGCCGGGCCCGCAACCTCGGCAGTTTCTATCTCCACGTCGACGGCGAGCGCGCCGGCGTCGATGGCCGCTTCGAGCACCGCCATCTGCTCATCGATGCTTCCGTTAAAGCGGCCGTGGTTCTGATGGCGGCGGCAGGTGGCGAGCACAGTGCAATCGGGATGACTGGCGACGAATTGGGAAATTGCGCCGACGCCTTCTTCGGGATCAGTCAGATAGTCGATTCGAAACTCGAGAAACGACTCTCCCGACTCCACTTCCCGATGGGCGTGCTCGAGCAGACTACGCACGTCGGGAAGACCGAGCGCGATACAAACCTTGGGTAATGTGGCCTTACGTGCCATGAGCCCTTGTGACGAATCGCTATAGGATATCACGGGTACTGCGCCCCGCTATCGCCATCGCAGCCATTCTATGCCGGCAGTACCAGTTCCCTGCGGCAGCCGCGAACGTTCATTTCATATTCGATCGAAACGATCGGCGGACGGGCGTAGTGCCATGTGGCACCGTGCAGTTGGGCGTTTCCGGACGGGGCAAGGATATCGTCGACCAAGCCATCGCAGATGGGATGCACGGTGTAGACATTCACAGTGGTGGCGTGGTCCCAGGTTACGCCCAGGCCCTCAAGGCGGCCTGACATCAGGCCCATCACGAATCGCATCTTCTCCCGAACGGCATCGACGCTGGTCTCACCGCGGCGAACGACGTCATGCGGGTCGAGGGATCCTTCCGGCAACTCGCCGCCGCCGGCGATGACAAAAGTGCGGTCGCTACGCTGTGACCGTACTGTGTAGCTGAACGAATAGAGGCATGGCTCGGTCATCGGCGTGAGTTCGGTTGCAACGTTGGTACGTGCCACCGGATTGATACCGTTGACGAAGAGTCCCCAGTTCTTCAGGATGTCGACATAGCCGAGGTTGAACTCGTTGAAGCCCTGAAACGAGAACGGTTGAGTGCAGCGCAATTCCATGCCGCACAGGGCGGCCACCTGCCTTCCGATGGAACCGAGGTGGGCTCGAACCCGGTCAAACCCGGTCTTGAGCGGGACCGGTCGCAGGAATCTTGCGTGCTCGATCTCGTATCCGTGCTCCGCCACTGCTCCGGCCGAGTATGGCGCGATTCCCTTTAGAAACGAGTACTGCCCGCTTGGGTTCTTGATCAACGTATGCATAATGAGTGAAGGACCGGAGTTCGGCCTTAGTTAACAGTCTATACTGACCGGGAGTGAGCCCGGCCAAGGTGAGCCCGGCAATACGGATCCGGACAAGTTTGCGGACACGGCTGCCAATGGCCTCCACCATCCGCCGCACCTGCCGGTTGCGTCCTTCGATAAGCGTGATCCGCAGTACCGTGTCCTTCGGCGTCAGACGCTCCACCGCAAGCCCGTGTGCTTTCGCGGGCCCGTCGTCGAGCTCTACTCCATCGCGCAATTGAGCGATCTGTTCCGCGGTGAGATGCCCGGCGGCGCGCACAAGGTATTCTTTTTCGACATGCCCTTCGGGGCTCATGATCCGGTTGGCCCAATCGTTGTCGTTGGTGAGCAGCAGGAGTCCACTCGTATCGAGGTCCAGCCGGCCGACGGTGCCCACGAATCCCGGGATGCCGTCAAGGAGATCGTAGACGGTTGGGCGCTTGTCCGGGTCGCGATAGGTGGTGACGTAGCCTTTGGGTTTGTAGAGCAGCACGTAGATCCGCTCGGCGGCCTCCAACGGCTCGCCGTCGAAAGTGACCTGATCGCCGGGGATAACCCAATGATCGGGCGTTTGGATGACGCGGCCGTTCACCGCGACGCGGCCGGCACCGATCCATTTGCGGGCTTCGGTGCGCGAACCGAGGCCGGCTTTGGAGATGACGCGATCCAGGGTTTTGCGCATTGATCCTCTATGATCGCTCGTCTCGCCCCATTTCGGTTGACATTGTCCCAGCCAGCATTCATGTCTGAGAGCATGATGCGAATCGCCGCTTTCTTCGCCTTGGCGCTCATCGCGGTTGGTCAGGAGCCATCCGATGCGAGTGGATGGCTGAAAAAAGGCATGGCCCAGCAGCAGGCCGGCGACAACGCAGGGGCTGCCGCCTCGTTCCGCAAGGCGCGGGAGCTGGG
>JBGSME010000311.1:0-3059 GCA_041740335.1 Bryobacteraceae bacterium
GGAGGCGACTCCGGCGGCGGAGGCGCTTCCGGCGATTGGTAACCAGAGAACCGGCTGGCTACAATCAGGAAAACGAAAATGGAAAAGCTGCTCAACGAACTTGTCGCTCGCACCCAACGTGCCTACCCCGCAAGCCTGGTCTCGATCATTCTTTACGGCTCGGCCGCCGCCGGAGAGTTCGACAAAGCTTATTCGGACCTCAATATACTCTGCGTTCTGTCTCGCATCACTCCCGACGAACTCGCCGCCAGTGAGGATGTCTTCCGGTGGTGGCGCGAAAAACGCAATCCCGCGCCGCTGCTCATGGCGGAAGACGAAGTCTCCACATCCACCGACTGCTTTCCCATCGAGTTCACCGACATGCTGGACCGGCGCCGTGTCCTGCACGGCAAAGACGTCATCGACGGTCTTGTCATCGACCGGCGGTTCTATCGCGCCCAGGTGGAATATGAGCTTCGCTCGAAACTCATCCGTTTGCGCCAGAAGGCCGCTGGTTTGCTGAACGACAATGACCTGCTTGTCAATTTGATGGCCGATTCCGAGTCCACATTTCTCGTGCTCGCGCGCCATGTCCTGGCGCTCGCCGGGCACGGCAGGCCTGGCCCCCGCCATGACACAGTTGAGGCCGTCCAGCGCCACTTTGGCGTTGACTCCGCTCCGTTTGAGACTTTGCTGGCTGTGCGCGAAGGGCGTTCCAAGCCATCGTCCATCCCTGCGCGCGAAATTTTTGGAAAGTATTTGCTCGGCGTCCACGCCCTTGTGAATGCCGCCGATCGTCTGGGCAATGACGGTTCGGAAGAATAGACACTTGTTACAGTGAGGATCTAACCAATGAAAGCTCTCTTGATTGTCCTGGCCGTTGTGCTCGTCGCCGGCGGCGCCATGTGGGTCTCTGCCCGCAACGATATGGCTGTGCAGAACGAGGCCATCAGCGGCCAATGGGCACAGGTGGACGTCGCTCTGCAGCGCCGCGCAGACCTGATTCCCAACCTCGTCGAAACGGTGAAAGGCTTCGCAGCCCAGGAAAAGAGCGTGCTCGACAACATCGCCAATGCCCGCGCGGCAATGATGGGCGCGCGGAATCCAGCCGAAAAAATTCAAGCCAACTCTCAGATCGATTCCGCCCTCAGCCGCCTCCTGGTCGTTGTCGAGAACTACCCCCAACTCAAGTCCAACGAAAACTTCATGCGGCTTCAGGATGAGTTGGCCGGTACCGAAAATCGCATCGCTGTCGAACGCCGCAAGTACAACGAATCGGTCCAGGCATACAACACCACTATCGTGCGGTTCCCGAACAATCTCTTCGCCTCTCTCTCCGGTTTCGCCAGAAATGATGCGTATTTCAAGACTGAGCCCGCGTCGCGGAACGCGCCCAAGGTAGCGTTCTAGAACCGAAAGCTCGCGTCCCGCGGCAGATGAACAGCATTCCTCCGAGAGCTTCTTCTACCGCGTATCCACGCGCTTGATCACGCTCATCGCGGTGGCAAGCACGCTCGTCACGTCGGAAAGGTTGGTCGGCACGATCATGGTGTTGTTCGTCTTCGCCATGTTGCCGAATTGCTCGATATATTGCTCGGCCACTCGCAGTTGCACCGCCTGAAATCCGCCCGGAGTCTCAATTGCCGCCGCCACCCGCCGGATCCCCTCCGCCGTCGCATCGGCCACCGACATAATCGCCGCCGCCTCACCCTCGGCCTCATTGATCTGCTGCTGCCGCCGCGCCTCGCTGGCCTTGATCGCTTTTTGTTTGTCGCCCTCGGCGGTGTTGATCGCCGCGTCGCGAACGCCTTCCGAATTCAAAATCGTCGCGCGTTTCTCCCGTTCCGCCCGCATCTGCTTTTCCATCGCCGCCAGAATGTCCTGTGGCGGCGTGATGTTCTTGATCTCATATCGCAGCACCTTCACGCCCCACGGCTCGCTCGCTTTGTCGAGTTCGCTTACCACCGATGCGTTGATGTTTGACCGCTCTTCGAACGTGCGGTCGAGATCGATCTTCCCGATTTCGCTGCGCAGCGTGGTTTGCGCCAATTGCGAGATCGCGAACATATAGTTTGAAACCCCATAGGAAGCGCGCTCCGGGTTCAGTATTTTCAGATACAAAACCCCGTCCACGCCTACCTGCACGTTGTCCCGGGTGATGCAGATCTGTTCGGGGATGTCCAGCGCGGACTCCTTCAACGAATGCCGGTAGCGGATCACGTCCACAAACGGAGTCAGAATGTGGAATCCGGCTTCGATCGTACCCGCATAGCGCCCCAGCCGTTCCACTACGTAAGCGGATTGCTGCGGCACAACCACCGCGGTCTTCGCCAGCACAATCACCGCCAGCAACACCAGCGCCAGAACAACGACCAGACTGCCTTCCATAACAACCCTTCTTTCTTGGTTTCTCTATCCGCGGATGTGGATCGTAAGCCCGTCGACCCCTTCTACCCGGCAGCGCGCTTGCGGCACAATCGGGGTCTCGCCGATATTTTTCGCGTTCCACGTTGTGCCGCGAAGCTCGGCTCTGCCGATCTGATCCGGCTTGATCGCCTGCAGCGCGAACGCGGTTTCGCCCACCAGCGTATCGATGTCATGGGTTACCGGCTGCAACCGGAATTGTTGGATCACCGGCTTCCGCACCAGCACTGCCAGAATCGCCAGGATCACCAGCGTGATGCCCTGCGCCTCCAGCGAATTCGCCAGTCCCGCCGCCACCACGCCCCCTGTCAGCACCGCCGCCACTCCAAAAAAGAACGCGTAAAAACTGGTGGGCAGCATCGTTTCGGCCGCCATCAGAAGCAGTCCGCCGCCGATCCAGGCCCACCACGGAATCGCGAGATCGATCATTCTGTCAGAACCTCTTTCCGTTCACCTACCCAACGAGGATTCTACAATAGTTCGCAGTGCCTGCCCTCCGATTCGAAATCCAAGCGCGTTGTCCGGTGACCGGTGCGCGCGCCGGACGGCTTCATACGCCGCACGGCGCCATCGACACTCCGGTGTTCATGCCAGTGGGCACGCAAGCCAGCGTCAAGGGGCTCACCGAACGCCACCTGGCCGACGACGTCGGCGCC
>JBGSME010000312.1:0-9771 GCA_041740335.1 Bryobacteraceae bacterium
AGTGTTGGTACGCGATCCTCGCGAGTACATCCCCGGCGGCGCCTCCTCCGCCGCCCACGGTCATTGCGAACTCACCGCGCCCATGCCCGGCAAGGTCATTCGGCTGCTCGTCGAGCAAGGCGGGCAGGTGGAGGCAGGGCAGGGGATCGTCGTCGTCGAAGCCATGAAGATGCAAAACGAAATGCGGGCCGCGCGAGCCGGTACGGTCACTGAAATTCGCGTCGCCGCCGGGGACGCTGTCAGCGCCGGCCAGGTCCTCGCCGTGATTGAGTAAGCGCTACCCTGGGTACATATGGCGGAAACACTAGTGGCATGCGCGTCCTGCGGCGGCAGTGGTTGGCGCCGCGTGGACAAAGAGGGCATCTCCGGCGTGGAACGTTGCGACTGTGTCCTTGCCCAGCGCGTCACCAACCTGAGTGACCGCTCCGGCATCCCGCCTCTCTACCGCAATACTTCGTTTGAGAGCTTCGACACGCAGAAGGAAAATCCGGTGGTTCACCGTACCCTCGTGAACGCCGTCGCCATCGCCGGATCTTACGCGCGCGAATATCCGTACGGCACAAAAAAGCAAGGGCTCATGTTCATCGGCGACCCCGGTACCGGCAAGACCCACCTCGCCGTCTCCGTGATGAAGCGTCTCATCGCGCGCGGCTTCGAGTGCGTCTTCTTCGATTACCAGAATCTGCTTGAGCGGATCCGGTCGAGTTACGACGCCGCCTCCGGCTCTGGCCAACGCGAAGCGTATCGCACTGCTCTGGAGTCCGAAGTCCTCGTTCTTGACGATCTCGGCGCCCATCGCGTGACTGACTGGGTGGAAGATACCGTCACCTCGCTGATTACTTATCGCTATAACAATAACAAGCCGCTGATCATTACCACGAACCTTCGGGATGCCGAAGCCGGTGATGCCCCGATTCCAGGCGGAGTCGGCGGCGACGTCTCCAGCCGCTACTACCTCACTGAGCGCATCGGTACGCGCGCCCGGTCCAGGCTTTTTGAGATGTGCCGCGTGATTTCCACCCGCGGCGTTGAGGATTTCCGGATGCGTAAGGGCCGGTAGGGGGCGGCTGCCGCCTACGTAGCCGGACCTGTGGTACATTTCTTTTCCGGGCGTCGATTCCGTCGAAATAGCGTTCGAAGACCTCTGCAAGCGTTTCGATCTTTTTTGAGTCGGCTTAGATCCGAGGGTGATCCACAGCGCGTTGACCATGTAATTCACGGTCTTGTTCACAAGCACTCCGATCAGAGCGCTTGCACATGCGCCGCCTGTCTCCGTCGAAGGCTCCCAGCAGGGCGCGGCGATCAGACGAACCGATAGTCCTACATACCAGAAGGGCATCATCGTGTTTCGCCATTGGCCGTTTGTGCCGATTCTTGCTCGCTGCGTTCCTCCTCGCCGCCCTGCGCGAACGCCGAGCCTGCCCCTCGTGAACCTACCCCGCCCCCAGCACCAAACGCATCGCCGAAGCCCGCTCCCCACACGCCTCTGACCATTCCCGCGTCCCCGCGATCCCGGCCGGCGCCTCCCCCCGCCCCATCAACTCAAATCCAAAACGCGGAAAGAAATCACGCGCCGTTTCCGTCAATAGATAGATCGCGTTCGCCCCAGCCGCCTCCGCCAGCCCGAGCGTCTCCGCAACTAACGCCTGCCCCACACCCTCGCCGCGAAACTCCCCGTCCACCGCTACCGATCGCAGCAACGCCGCCTCGCCATGCAACTCGAAGCCCGCGATCCCGATCAGCTCCCCATCGATCAACGCCGCCACATAACGCTGATCCTCGAACTGCGGCCCCGCCTCCAGAGCAACCAGCCCGTTGGCCGCCAGCAGCCGGTCCGCCGCCGCCCGCATGCTTTCATCGGCTGGAGTTAGTAAAATCTCTGCCACGGATCACCAACTTCTGTCAACGCCGGCCACATGCGCTGATCCGCCCTTCTGCCGCACATAAACCGTCGCCCCTTTCTTCGGATCGTCGGCATGAATATCGCATGCCAGATAGTCCGCCCGCAACTCCGGCACCTTCAACGTCGCCGCGCCCTCAATGGGCGACTTGTGCCCCGTAACATTGTCGAACCGGAACCACTGCACGCGATAAGGCCGCCTCGTCTGCTGTCCTTCCAAACGATACCCCGGTGCAGCTACCATTCCATGCCGAAGCCCCAGGTCGGCGAACACCAACTCACCCTCGCGGATCTCGAACTGATCGAGAGGCAGTACCTCGGCGAAAAATGCCCGCCCAATCTTATCGCGGCGTTCAATCAGCGCGTTGACGATCCAATCCTCCGCCGCCCGATCCGAATATTCGCCGGTTTTTACGATCGCCCGTATCTGCTCATCGCTGAACGCCATCACCTGTTTGGCCGCCCAGAAAGCATCGTCGGGAAGACGGTTGGTGAACGCCGGATTTGGATACTCGGCCACCCAGCCCGCTGCGTCGAATCGCTTCGACTCGAACCGCCCCACCGCCGCGATACCCGGATACTTCGCCTTTGCCCATTCCGGAACCAGCAGCCCGAACGTGAAGAATTGCCGGATCGCCGGGCCCCACTCGAACACATATTCCGCTCCCGAGCGCGGTGTGTTCGGACCATAACTTGCGCTTCCCAATGTCGACCCGAAGTCGATCAGGTAGTGTTTGATGTACTTCGCTCCCGCTCCGTCCACCAGCATGTCCAGCGAATTAATCGACCGCGAGTCGTCATGTGCCAGCCAGGCGCAAAACACACTCAACCCGCGTAATTCCCGCCGATGCTCATGGGCCACCGTATCGTTCGGATCGTCCCGTCGCGTCTTATGATACTTATACGGGCCAAGTGGCTTACCAGAAAGAAACAGACTGGCCCCGCCGCGGTAACGGCCATCCTTTTCCCGCGGAACACGCAATAGTAACTCAGTGATGTCGCGATCGGTCATCGCTCGCACCTTGCCCTTGGCGTCCGTCAGCCGCACATCTTCGCCCAAAACCAACTGATCGCGCCGGAAGTGAACAATATAGTTCTCCGGAACGTGATAACCCAGCGCGTAAAAGAACTTAGAAACCAGAACATCTGGTCCCGTCGCAATCTCCGGAAACTTCAGTGGATCGAACTTCAATACATAGCGGCGCTTCCGCGCGTCGATAAATTCGAATCCCGGTGTTACTCCTTCGCTTTTTGCTTTCACCACGGTCCACTGGCCGGTTGGGTCCGGCGCGTTTTCATTGCCCGGGCCGCGCACCAACTCCTCGATCGTCATCGGATGGTAGTAGTGCCGCTTCTCATACCACGCGCCATCCATCGGTTCGCCCAGCGTATTCACGGCGCCCGCTGGAATCGGCTTGCCGGGCAAATGCGTTTCCCCTGGCGGCGCGAACGTCTGCTGGAAAAAATCGTAGTAGTCGCTGATCTTGCGCCGCACCGCGCTGGATGCGTCGCGCGGCCGCGGTTCACGATCGAGCGGGTCGTCTCCGTAAAAGTGTTCCGCTGCCGCTGGCGCCGTTAGCGCCGCCACTATGGCAAGCATTCGTCCTGTATGCATCATGCCCATGGTTTCCAGTCCATTCAAGACTAAGACTAAAAGATATGCGGCGCGCTTGATGACGCCAATGGCCGCTGCGCGAACGGTCCATTGAACTTTAGAAACACCTGGAAGCCTTCATGGCTGAAGCCCACATCCAGGCGCAGAAAGGGAACGTTACGAGCGTTGAACCGGAGCCCGAATCCCACGGCTGTCTCCAGGTTCGCCGCGTCGAACCTCCATCGGTCTCGCGTCACCTGCCCGGCATCTGCGAACAACGCCATGTCCAGCCCGGAAAATACTTCCCACCGGTACTCGGCGTTCATCAGCACAGCGTTGTTGTCGTGAAAACGGTATGGCAGGAAACCGCGCAGATCGTTGCCTCCACCCAGCACCGCTTGCTGAAAGAACGGCAGTGACTTTCCCTCGGCCTGGTATGTCTGCACCGTCCGCGCGCGCAGCGCAATTACCCGCCTCTTGTTAAAGAACGGCAGATACTGTTGAGCCTCCACATCCAGCCGTCGAAAATCGTGAATGCCGCGCTCCCGGTCGTCATAGTTGTCGAAGCGCATTGTCACGTACGTCCCTGCGCGCGCTCCCGCCGCGCTATCCCGCCTGTCGAACTCGGCGAAAAACCCGCTCCGCAAATAGTCTGCCTCCTCTCGCAATCCAACCACCAGCGGGTTCTGTCCGAATACATCGTCGGTGGATGGGAAGTCATCGCTGCGCCCGCGGCCCGTGTTCGGATGCTGGAAGCCCACGCTCCCCCCGGCACGCAGCCAAGGCTTTGCTTTCACGCCGAGCAGCATATCGATATTGGTGTCCTCGAACGCATAGTTGGTGCGATCCGATTCTTTCGAATCCGGTCCCGGACCGTAATAGCCGAGCGAGTTGTAGTTGTGATACACCGCGCTTGCTTCCCAGAACAGCCGGTCACCGTAGAACGACGGCACCTTTATTCCGGCGCCTAATTTCGTCCACAGCCGCGTGGAGCCAAGCGCGTAAGCGTTCACCGCCACCTTGCCCCGCCCGAGATCCTCGCGCAAATAGTTCGGGCCGATCGCGAATCCCGAGCCCGTCGGCATTCCGCCGATCTGAAACCGGAAGCCGGCGATTCCCGCGGAAAGCCGCTCCAGCAGCTTCGCATCTTTTACATAGATCAGCCGCCGCTCCCACTTGTTAGGCTCGTCCGGCGCCAACGTGCCTTGCTTGGCGTCGCGATCCTTCTCAATTGATTCCTGGCGGCTGCTTACCTGCGCGGCCAGCGTAGCGCCAAAGACGAGGACTAGCAGTGCTCTCATATCCAGTTCCCAATAGGATTCACCACATCGCCGTCGAGATTCAACACGGGTGCCGGGCTACACTGGTTGGAATGCGAATTCGATTTTGGGGTGCCGCCCGCACCGTTACCGGCTCCATGCATGAGATCGAGGCCGCCGGACAGCGCCTTCTGCTCGATTGTGGACTGTACCAGGGTCGGCGTCAAGAAGCATTCCAGCGAAACCGCGATCTTCCCATTGCCGGCCGCAAAGTTGATGGCGTCGTCCTCTCCCACGCTCACATCGATCACAGCGGCAACCTGCCCTCACTCGCTCGCACTGGTTACACCGGCCAGGTTTACGCCACCCACGCCACAGCCGACCTCTGCGGCGCCATGCTTCGGGACTCCGCCTTCATTCAGGAAAAGGACGTCGAGTTCGTGAACAAGCGCCGTTCCCGCCGCCGTTCGCTCGATCCCACCGCCAACGGAAAAGGGGAGGCCCAGCCGCTCTACTCCATCGCCGACGCGGAAGCCATTCTCGGACAGTTCACCCAGGTCGGCTATCACCAGCCCACCCAGTGGAACGACGAATTGAGTTTCGAATACTACGATACCGGCCACCTGCTTGGATCTGGCGCAGTGATTCTCAATCACAAGCGGAACGGCACACGCACACGCCTTACTTTCTCCGGCGACGTCGGGCGGTGCTGCCTGCCTATCATTCGCGATCCCGAAGCGGTGCCCGAAGCCGACTACCTCATCATGGAAAGCACCTATGGCAACCGGCTCCACAATCAGGAACGCCAGGTGGAGGAACGGCTCGGTGAAGTGATCCGTAGGACCGCCGAGCGCGGCGGCCGCGTGATCATTCCCGCCTTCGCTGTAGGCCGGACCCAGCAAATCGTGCTCATCCTCAATCAACTCACCCAGCAGGGAAAGATCCCCAATATCCCCATCTTCGTCGACAGTCCGCTCGCCGTGAACGCCACCGAAATCTATCGCAAACATCCGGAGTGCTTCGACGTGGAAACCTCCGCCTTCCTCGATAACGGATCCGATCCCTTCGGGTTCAGCCGCCTCCAATATGTTCGCAACGTCGAGCAATCCAAAGGGCTCAATGACCTTCACGGACCCATGGTCATCATCTCGGCCTCGGGCATGTGTGAAGCCGGCCGTATTCTCCATCATCTGCGAAACAACGTCGGTGACCCCCGGAATACGGTACTCATCGTCGGCTTCCAGGCCGAGCATACTCTTGGCCGTAAACTCGTCGAAGGTTGGCAGGACGTTCCTATTTTCGGGGATGCCGTCCGCGTGCGCGCCGAAGTTGTTACCATCAACGAACTCTCCGGCCATGCCGACCAGCACGAATTGATCCAGTGGATGAAACCGATGGCCAAGACGCTCCGTAAGGTTTTTTTGGTACACGGAGAACTGGTTCAGGCGGAACCGCTCGCCGCTCTCATCAAGGAAACCTACGGAGTTGATACCGTGATCCCTGAGCGTGGACAGAGTTTCGACATCGCCTGACATATGCCCAGCACCGAGACGCTCGATTCACCGCTCCGCGAACGCGGCCCGCTCGACCGTTGTCTTTCCCTGTTCAGCCCAGTCGAAGCGGGAGAAGGCTCCGGCGCGCTCCTGCTCGCGGCGAACGTGTTCCTTCTGCTCGCCGCCTACTACATTCTTAAAACCGTCCGTGAACCCCTCATCCTGGCGCAGGAGGGCGGCGCGCAGATCAAGAGCTACGCCTCGGCCGGCCAGGCGCTGTTGTTCCTGCTCGTAGTGCCCCTTTACGGCCTCGTGGCGTCGCGCTTCAACCGCATGGGCCTGATCGGTGGCGTAACGCTGTTCTTCATTGCCAATCTTGCCGTCTTCTACGTGCTTGGAACCGCCGGCGTGTCGATCGGAGTGGCGTACTTCCTCTGGGTGGGCATCTTCAACATGCTCGTCGTCGCCCAGTTCTGGGCCTTCGCCAACGATGTCTACACCGAAGCGCAGGGCAAGCGTCTCTTCCCGATCGTCGGCGTGGGTGCTTCGCTTGGCGCATGGGCCGGGTCCGCCGCCGCCGGCCAATTGTTCCGCGTGCTCGATCCTTTTCAACTGATGCTGGCCGCCGCCGCCGTCCTCGCCGGTTGCATCGGGCTCACCTACGCAGTTCATGTTCGCGAAGGCGGCGGTTCCGGAAAGGCGAAGGAGAAACTCGACAATGAGGGCGGATTCCAACTCGTCATCAATGACCGGTACCTGCTGCTCATCGCAATTCTCGTTCTGCTGCTCAACGCTGTCAATACCGTCGGTGAGTACGTGGTCGGCCGGTTCGTCAGCGAATCTGCCGCCGCACTCCCGGAAGCTGCGCGAAAAGCATTTATAGGCCAGTTCTACGGCAACTACTTCAGTTGGGTGAACCTGTTCGGATTTCTGATTCAGACGTTCCTTGTCTCGCGGATCTTTCAGTGGATCGGCGTGCGCGGCGCTCTCTTTGTTCTTCCCGCCATCGCCCTCGGAGGCTACGGATTGCTTGCCATACTTCCCGTGCTCGGCGTCATCAAAGTGGCAAAGATCCTCGAGAACAGCACCGACTATTCGTTGAATAACACTGTTCGTCACGCGCTCTTCCTGCCAACCAGCCGCGAAGCGAAGTATAAGGCCCAGGCCGCTATCGACACCTTCTTCGCGCGCGCCGGCGACTTACTCCAGGCCGGTATTGTGTTCTTGGGATTCGAAATTCTCGGGTGGAGCGTGCGCGGCTTCGCGCTGTTCAACATCGCGATGGTGTCGCTCTGGATCTGCGTGGCGGTGTTGATTGCGCGCGCGCATCGAAAACTTAGCACGGAGGCTTGAACGTTGGGCGACAAACTCAGTGAGCGATTGCTGGTGAAGCCGGGTGGCAGTGTGAACCTGGGCGACTGGGATCCAGAGGCCGAATACGGCTGGTCCCGCGACGAAGCCGAGGCCGAGACCGAAAAGAACCTCAAACGTATGAGTGAGCTCCAGGAGAAGCTCTGGGCCAGCCGCACACATGCTCTTCTCACTGTTCTTCAAGCGATGGATACCGCCGGCAAGGATTCCACCATTCGCCGCGTGATGGGCCACATCAACCCGCAAGGCTGCGAAGTCACCGGCTTCAAGGTCCCCACCGAGGAAGAGCGCGAGCACGACTTTCTTTGGCGCGTCCACAAAGCTGTTCCCGGCAAGGGGGAGATCGGAATCTTCAATCGATCTCACTACGAAGACGTCCTCGTCGTGCGCGTCCATAGCCTCGTTCCGGAGCCGATCTGGCGCAAGCGCTATGACCAGATTCGCGAGTTCGAACAGTTGCTCTATGAGACCGGAACCACCATACGAAAATTCTTCTTGCACATCAGCAAGGAGGAACAGAAGCAGCGACTCCAGGACCGGCTCGACGATCCTGCCAAGCACTGGAAGTTCCGTCTTGGCGACCTCAGGGAACGCGCCCTCTGGGGCGACTACGAAAAGGCGTACGAAGAAGCCCTCGCCGAAACCAGCCGCGAGCGAGCTCCCTGGTACATCATTCCCGCCAATCGAAAGTGGTTCCGTGACTTGGCCGTATCGGAAATCCTGGTCGAGGCCCTCGGGGAAATGGACCTGCGTTTTCCTGAGCCCGAAGAGAACCTGGCCTCAGTGGAAATCGACGGATGAAGCTCTACAACTCGCTCGCCGATTGGTGGCCGCTGTTTTCGCCGCCGTCGGAATACGTGGAGGAGGCCGCCATCTACCTGCGGCATCTGCTCGCCGCCGGGAGCCTGCCGGCGAACACGCTGGTCGAATTCGGATCCGGCGGAGGGAACAACGCCTTCCACATGGAGGCGAACTTTTCAAGCGTCACGCTCGTCGACCCTTCGCCGGGATGCTCGCCGTGAGCAGACAACTCAATCCGGATTGCGAACACGTCGAGGGCGACATGCGCTCTATACGCCTAGGGCGCGAATTCGATCGAGTCGCCATTCATGACGCGATCTGCTATATGACCACGCTCGAAGACCTGGAACGGGCGATCCAAACGGCGTGGGTTCATTGCCGGCCGGGCGGGGCGGCGTTGTTCGCGCCCGACTGCGTCCTCGAGACGTTCCAACCGTCGGAGGACTGTGGCGGCAGTGACCGTGGTGGCCGTGAGAGTGGTGGCCGTGAGAGTGGCCGCCGCGGAATCCGTTACCTCGAATGGGTGCACCCGATCGAAGCGGGTGCGACGAGCTACTGCGTCGACTATGTGTGCGTGCTTCGGGACGAAGATGGATCGGTGCGAGTTGAGCACGACCGGCATTCCGAGGGGGTGTTCCCGCGCGCCGCCTGGATCGGCATCCTGGAGCGAACGGGATTCGAAGCCCGCGTGATTCCATTCGAGCATTCCGAAGCAGGAGCGCTCGAAGTCTTCACCGGCGCGAGGCCTGCGCGCTAAGCTACTTCTTCTTCTCCTTGTTCCACAGCGCGCGGCTCAATGCCCGCCCGCAGAACGGACAAAAGTTCAATCCCACATACGAAGGCCGCTCCTCGCCGAACACCAGAAAGAACTCGGTGTCGATCTCGGTCACAAAGCGGCCGTTCGGCAGCGTGTGCGGAAGACCCACCCGAAGAAAATCGCGATCCGCCAACGCAGCCAGTTCGTCGCAGCACATAAACTCGATTGTACCCGGGCCTACGCGGCGCGGATGATAGAATTTGAAGTTTGCCATGAGTCAGGAACCTGTCTATTCACCACCTACCGAATTTTCGGCGAAAGCCCACGTGGGCAGCATGGATGCCTACAAGGCACTCTACGATCACGCCAGGGACAAGCCCGAAGAGTTCTGGGGTGAACTCGCCGAGCGTGAGATCCACTGGTTTGAAAAGTGGTCCCACGTGTTTGAGTGGAATCCGCCTTTCGTCAAGTGGTTCGTCGGCGCCAAAACCAACGTCAGCTACAACTGCCTGGACCGTCATGTCCTCGGCGGGCGCAAAGACAAAGTCGCCATCCTGTGGGAAGGCGAACCCGGCGACAAGCGCGCCATCACCTAC